>CAJOPM010000042.1 GCA_905236225.1 uncultured Eubacterium sp. | reverse complement strand
TTTAGGGTAACCCCGACTGAGACCAGTTTGTTATAACCCCTACCTACGCTACGCTTAGAGGAAGGGGTCTTATCCGACTGAGATAAATCAAACCTAGAATATAATATATTTTTTTTAAGAAATAAGCAACCTAGATGTGTATTGCTTCTCTAAGCGAAAAAGAATATATTATCTTGTCTGCCACTTCCATGTTTCGTGCTCTATTAAGCGCCATTTCATATAATTCAATCTGTTTTTTGTATTTATCAACCAATTTCTGCCGATCATCTACCCTATCCGTCTTATAATCGAGCAAAATAAGCTTATCATCTTCCTGCCAGTATACGTCAATTATTCCTTGTATCAAAATGTTTTCGTTACTTTTGGAATCTATTATGTTACACGCTTTATCCGCCATAACGTAGGGTTGCTCTTTAAAAAGCAGATTTTGCTGCGCTGCCCGTCTCATTCTCTTCGCCGTATCGCTGCTTAAGAACTTGGCAATTGCATCAAATGATATTCCCTTAATAATTTCATCATCAATCAGTTTTTTTTCTTTCATCTGATTTGCTATTTGCACCACATATTCTCTGCTTACATCATCAACAAGTGATTTAAATTCAAAGCACTGCAAAAATCGATGCATCATAGTTCCATATCTTGTCCCTTGAGTATTTTCATCTTTTGCTTTGATAAACTGCGGCACATAACTATCACTATGTTCAATTAAGTGATCCTCTTCATCATCTTCTAAAGAAAGGGTAAGCCTCTTTATTTCTGATACACTAAGTTTTGTCTTAAGCGGCTTATCCTCATCATACGGATAAACAAATTCCAAATCTTTTATAATTTCTTCATATTCACTGCAAGAATCATCTATCTTATCGTCTCTTCGCTCCTTAGTCTCTTTCTCTACATCATAAGTTTCCTGCGGCAGATCATCGCTTGTAAACACTTCAATATTTTGAGGATATTTTTGAGCAAAAGGTCTGATTATCCATGCCAAGAAACTACCGGCCTTAGCCCTTTCGACAAACGTAAACTCATCTGCATCACAAGCTTGTTCAACCACGTTTTGCGCTTTATTAATACTACCTGTCAAAATCAGTTTATCCTTTGCTCTGGTAAGCGCGACATACAACAATCTCATAGCTTCTCCCTGCCCATCAATTGCAATTCTTGCTGAGATTGCATTCTTTAATGCCGTACTTACTCTATAGCGGTTTGATAAATCATACCTTTCCATCGCCATATATAGCTCCGGGTGCATAAGCAAATCACCGGTTCGATCTCTTGTATCAAACTTTGCTCCCAGTGCGCTTACAAATACAACCGGAAATTCAAGCCCCTTGCTCTTATGAATTGTCATAACGCGAACAACATCCTCTGCAACCATTTGCTGACTTTGTTCCATCTCAACTTCGCTTTTTTGCAATTTATCTATATAGTCGATAAATCTATATAGACTCTTATAGCTTGATTTTTCGTATTCTGTTGCCACCTTTACAAGCAACTTAAGATTTGCTTCTCTTACCTGCCCCGCCGGCAGTGATGCAGCGTATTCATAGTACCCGCTCTTTTTATATACCTGCCAAATCAACTCGCTAAGCGGCAAATACTCTCTCATTACCACCAATTCATCAATCATTTTGTAAAATGCAACCAGTTTTGCCTTAAGAAGTTTATCTTCTCCTTCTTCTTTGTATTTATATACCGCATCATAAAACGGCAACTTGGGAAATTCTATTTTAATCTTGGCAAGTTCATCTTCACTTACACCTACTATGGGCGAATACAGCACTGAAGCAAGCGGTATGTCTGATTTTGCGTTGTCAATAAGGCGCAGCATGCTAAGTATTACTTTTACCTCGAGTGATTGAAAATAACCTGACTTTACGGGAGATATCGCCGGCACTCCGTTTTTTATAAGCTCCTCAACATATATATCCGCATTATTCTTTACAGCTTTTAGCAATATCACAACATCCGTAAGTCTCATAGGTCTTAGTGTATCACCGTCAGTAACCATTTGTCTGCCTACCATAACCCGAATTCTTCTTGCTATCATACGCGCTTCCATTCGTTTTAGCTCTACTCCGCTAGTATCCTGCGAGTCAAATAACAGAAGCGATGGGGCAAATTCATTTTCCCTTATGCAGCTTGGAAATTTACTTCCTATATAGAGTGCTGCTGCCTTATCATATTCTACATTTCCTATATCCTTATGCATTATTGATTCAAATATATGATTTACGCAATCAATAACTTCAGCTCTGCTTCTAAAGTTTTTCCCTAAAAGAATCTTTTGATTTGGGGAATCTTCTAAGCTGTATGTGTTATATTTTTGAATAAACAGATCCGGACGCGCCATCCTGAAACTATAGATGCTCTGTTTGACATCCCCGACCATAAAAATATTGTTTGCTCCGTCAGCATTTGTAGTTGAAATAGCTGTAAGTATTTGCTCTTGTATATAATTGCTGTCCTGATACTCATCTATCATGATTTCATCATAGAATCCAGACATATCTTTAGCGATATCAGTCGGCATTTTATCTTTTTCATCTCTTAAAATCTTAAGCGCAATATGTTCGATATCAGAAAAATCAGCAAGGTTTTTTTGACGTTTTTTTTCGCTAAAAACTTCAGAATACCTAAGCGTAAGATCTATAAGCGTACCTACATTTTCAGAAATTGCAATAATATTTTCACTTTCCTGTTCCCTGGTAAAATGAAATCCCTTTTCAATATCTCCTATCACGCCCTTAACCTGATCTCTTAGCGACTTTACGAGTTCCTTTTTATCCGCATCAATATCATCATCTGTTTTTCTGATATTAGGAAGCCTGGCAAAATTACCCTTTTTATCAGCTACTTTTTCGCACATAACAAAAAAATCCTCTTCATCCAGGAATGAGCTGATTTCATCTAATTCAGTTTCCAATAATTCTATATATTTATATGGTCCTCCTTGCTCGCCGCTTATATTCAGCGCTGTGTTTAATATATTTATACAGCTCTTTAGCAATGCCCTGATATACTCATCACACCATCTGTACCATGGCAGGCTGTTGATATCATTATTTGATAAATCATATGCCCCCCTGCACTCTTCTAATAATTCCTTAGGCCACGGATGCGACTGGGAAAAATCATACAGATCATATACCAAATTTTCTATTTTATTGTCTTTTTTCCCCGGCGAATAGCACTCAGCAAATCTTATAAATGCCTCATCATTTTCTAAAAAGGCAGCCTCTATGGTATCTTTCATTGCATCTTGTTTTATAAGATCAAGTTCTGCGCCTTGTGCTATCTTAACATTAGCATCAATATCTGCAGCATAAAAATAATTCCTGACAATATTCATACAAAAACTGTCTATTGTCGTAATCTGCGCATTTGCTATAAGCGACAATTGCCTTCTCATATGCGCATCGTGCGGATTATCATTTACATACCCTTCTATAAGTTCATATATTCTGCTCTTCATCTCGGCTGCAGCCGCATTCGTAAAGGTAAGGACCAGGAATCTGTCAATATCGGTCTTATTGTTCTTATCAAGCAACCTGCTTAAAATCCTTTGTGATAAAACCGCTGTCTTGCCTGAGCCTGCCGCTGCGCTTACCAATATGCTTCTGTCTCTTACATTAATGACTTTTTCTTGATCTTTAGTCCATGATATCGCCATCACAAGCTCCTTTCATCCTGCCATAGATTTCTTCATCTTTTAATTTAGATGACAAATCCCTTTTTTTGCATCCGGGCATGCTTTCGTCAAATCCACATATTGTATGATATTTACAATATGTGCAGCTATCAGAGTCTTTAACTATCGTATAGGGATTTGCTCTTACACTGCCTTGCAGCATCTGTCCCGTCAGTGATTGCATTTTCCATGAAACATATTCCATAGCCACGCTCATTGCCGCGAAATCTTCACCGCTATATCCTTTTAGCTTTTGCTTTTTTAATATCTCATCTTGCATCCTTTGCGATTCGACCTTGCCCGGCATTTGTATAATCGGATCATCGATATGATAGTAATATGCCCCATCGGCTCTTAAATTCTTCTTAGGATTCTTCTTTTTTAAAAGTTCCATCGCCGCTTTCATATATACAACCAGCTGAAGCTGCAACCCGTTATATAATTTTTCCAGTGAGAACTCATTTACTCCTGTTTTATAATCAACTACTCTTACATCAACATTATTTTCATCTTGCCTTATATCTACCCTGTCAATTTTCCCCAGAAGCTGAACTTTGCCGTATCCTTGAACATCAATTTTAGTTGCATCTATGCCGTCATCTGATGAAAACATAAGCTCAAACTCTGTAGGTATCATATTATTTTCTTCAATTTGTTTTTCTATAACCCATATACTTCTATGTATCAAACGCTTCATGCGATAAATCATATATTTCATTCTGCCATTTTCAAAAATCGCTGCGTTTTTCTCGGTCAAAATTGCCTCATCCAAATATTCGTCGGCAATACGTTCTTTTTCTTCTTCCGTCATTTTTGAAGAATCAATTTCATTTTCTTTAATATATGAAAAATATTTCTCCAATACTTTATGAATCACAGTTCCAAAATCAGCAGCATTAAATTCATATTCTTTTCTTTGTTTAAGATGAAGTCCGTAATTCATAAAATGTTCAAACGCACATGATGCAAACATCTCTAGGCGTGTTATACTCATAAAAGCATCATCGCTATATAGTTTTTTTGCAATCTCTTTATCCAAATCATTTTGTGCATATGTATATGAAATTGCCTGCTCTGTCATTTTCAAGCGGTTTTTATAATAATCATTGTGCTCAAACCATCCTTCAAGAATCGATATATAATCATCTTCCAATCCCAAACGTGCCTTATCTTGTTTTAGCTTAAGCAGATATGAAAATGCGCTCTGCTTTGTAAGAAGACTTGCAATCTGCTCATCAAAATCCAAAACCTCTATCTTTGTAAACATCCGCATCATAGTTCTGATAAGATATGATGGTCTGCCCACTTTATTCTCCCCTATTGTCTTTGAATATGATATATACAGCTGCTCTTTGGGCTTAGTTAAGGCCAGATACAGGTAAAATCTTTGTATAAAAGCCTGTTCTGTAGCATCTTTTGCAATATTTATATCTTTCTTTTTAAGTATTATTCTATCCTGCTGAGTAAACAATCCGCATCTTACGCTTGAAGAAGGCACTTTCCCATCATTTACACCTACAAAAAAGAGCACCTTAATATTACCGATACGACTTCTTATCGCATCCGCTATCTGCACATAATCATTCCCGGGCGGAATAACTCCGATCTTCTCTGCTTCCAATCCGGCATCAAATATTTTTGAAAAATCACTTAAACTAAGTTTTTCATCGCCTAGTAGTACCACCATCTTGTCAAACAGATCCATAAGCTTTTTATAAACCTGAGAATATTCCTTTGCAAGCAGCACTTCTCCTCTATTTTCAAAATACTGCTGCCATTTAAAAAGCTTATCTTGCATATTGTAAGAAACAATAAATTCATACAACGCATTGATTTTTACTCTTGCAGAATTATTTTTCTTAATGATATCAGCAAGAGGTATAATCTTTGTCATAAATCTATCTTTGATTTCATTTATAACTTCAAGCTTATCTGCATCATAATCAGCATCTTGAATCACCCATTTATCACGCCATCTTTTATATCCTCTTATTCCAAATGAAATTACATAATTTTCGAGCATGTCACATTCATCTGTCGTAAGATCGAAATATCCGCTCTTAAGTGTTCCCAAAACGCTTTCAGGGGTAAAATTGTGCTCTATTACTTCTATAATGTCTGTAATGGCCTCTATAAATCTTTGCCCCTTTAGAGTAGATTTTTCATCCATAAAATATGGTATCTCATATTCTGACATAACTTTTTTGATGCTTGCTTTATAGCTGTCAACCTCAGAACAGATTATCGCAAAATCCTTATATCTTGCGCCGCTGTGTCTTACCATCCCAGCTATTTTTGCTGCAGCATATTTTATCTCGCTCTCGCCATCCGGCAGCGCTGCTATTTGAATATTGCTCTGCTCTGATTCATACCTTGCCTCTTTATTTCTAAATATATTTTCTTCTAAAAAGCAAAGCGCTTTTGCATTTTTAAAACGCTTTTCCCCCGAAGATGTCATAATCTTACTCTTTAATATATCTACGCCTTCGCTCCTTGCCAATTTTGTGATTTCCTGCATAGATGCTTTGCTTAGGAAAAAAATATCCTGTATGTCTATGGCGTTTGATGAAAGAGCCTCATTATCAATGGTAAATGCGATCTTTACATTATCGCAGTGTATCAAAAGCTTATTAATCAAAGTCAGCTCTGAAGGCGTAAATCCGGTATATCCATCTAAAAATATATCACTACCCTTTACAATTTCTGACTTTTCTACATAAGATGCAACAAATCCAAGCACTTCCTCTGATGCGATATATTCCTTATGAATAAGCTCTAAAAATTTCTCGTAGACGATTGATAAATCATTCATCTTCAAATAGATTGCACCATCTGTCTTTTCCACGCTTTTAGAAAGCTCTTTTGGCGTAATCTGATACTGCATAAGCTCTGATATTGCAGACTTTAATTCGTTAATAAATCCCATCTTTTTAACATTAGATCCAAGAGTTTTTAATTTTTCTTCGGATTCTATTAACGCCTTTCTCATAAGCAGACTCTTACCGGTCTCCCTAAGAATTGCAGTATCTGTAAGATAGAGCTCTTCCATAATCTTAAATGCTAATCTTTCAAAACTTTGCACATCAAGATTTAATATGACTTTGTTTTCAGACAGTGATGTAAGTAATTTTTGTGTATATAAAGTAAATTGCTCTGGTACTAATACAATGTATTTTTTTGTTGGATTTTTCTGTGCATTTTCCAAAAATTCCATATATGTATCATATGACTTACCAGAGCCTGCACCGCCTAAGATAAATTGAAGTGACATAATAATTCCTTCCTAAATCCGCCATTTGTCTCATCGCTTATAATACCATAGTTTATCTGCCTTCCATCCTTTTACGCATTTTACTTTTTCTCCTTGAATCTGCCAACACTATACCCTGATGATCAAAGTATTCATTCCCATAGTGTTTATATATCTGAAATCCTTAGCCATATTGCTTACCATTCTCAAACCTATACTGCGAGTCTTATCTTCA
>CAJOPM010000041.1 GCA_905236225.1 uncultured Eubacterium sp. | reverse complement strand
TCCTCTTCGTCCTCTTCTTCATCTTCTTCATCATCAATTGAAAGAGACGAGGAGTCGACATAATCAGATAGCTCTACGGGCTCTAAGTTCTCGTGCATCTTCAGCATAAAGTCCTGCCAAATACCTCCCGGATAAGTAGCTCCCTGCAATGACGAGAGCGTCTTAGGTATATCGTAACCCACCCAGACACTGGTTGTATAATAATGCGTATATCCTACAAACCAGCCGTCCTTATTATCATTGGTAGTTCCGGTCTTGCCGGCAGATGGCATATCTCCTAAATCAAGTCCCTTTGCAGTCCCTGATTCTATAACACTTTGAAGCATACTGGTCATCATTCGTGCAGTATTTTTTTTGTATATTTGCGTAGAGTTTCTGATAAGCTCCATCTCCTCGCCATCCGAGTCGATGATCTTGCGTATGCAGGTTGCCTGTCTGAATACTCCGTCATTCTCAAGCGTAGCATATCCGGCCGCCATCTCGACGGGAGATACACCGTCTGTGAGGCCGCCAAGCGCCGCCGTAAGCCTATAATCTTCGTCCTCAATTTTGGAAAATTCCATTCCCTTAAGATATGTAAACCCAACCTCAGGCGTCAGTTCATCAAATACCTGCCATGCTACTGTATTCTTAGATTTGGCTACCGCTTCCCTGAGCGTCATCTTTCCTTCATAGCTGCCGCTTGAGTTAGAAGGTCCGTCCTCAATCTTCTTATCTTCTACTATGGTTGCCGGTGTATATCCGAGTTCTTCAATTGCCGGTGCATAAACAAGTATCGGCTTAATAGAACTTCCCGGCTGCCTGAAACTCTGATATGCGCGGTTTAATGTATAGGTGTCGGTATCTTGCGATCTTCCGCCCACTATTGCAACCACATAACCTGTCGTATTGTCAATCGTAACTGCTGCACCTTGGAGCGTGTATATACCTTCATCATCTTTTTCAGTAAATGACTTAAGCCCTGAATTCACGGATTTTTGCAGTTTCTTTTGTATTTTCGGATCTATCGTTGTATATATTTCGTAGCCACCGGTAATAAGCTGCTGCTTGCACTCATCATATTTTTCGGAATATTCTACATCGTATACTTCACGTTCGGCATCATTTTCAAAATCATATTGAAACTCGAATCCATCCTGCTGCATAAGCTGCCTGATGGCGCAGTATGTGACATAGGTGTCCTCGTAATCATTAATCTCATCGCTGTCGTTAACGTCGAGCTTAATCTCTTCGTTTATGGCATTTTGATATGAAGCCTTTGAAATCTTGCCGTCTTCATACATATTCTTAAGAATACGGTCCCGCCTCTTAATAGTATTCTCCTTGTTGTCAATGGGATCATAGAGCGTGGGATTATTTGGGATTGCGCACAAAAACGCAACCTCAGAAAGTGACAAATAGTTAATATCTCTGCTAAAGTACCCTTTGCTGGCCGCCTGGATGCCGTAATATCCGTTACCAAAATAAATATTATTAAGGTAAAACTCCATAATCTCATCTTTGGTGTATTTCTTTTCGAGATTCAGTGAAATATAGAGCTCTTCTATCTTTCTCTGCCAGGTCTTATCATTACTCAAAAATACAGTTCTTGCGAGCTGCTGAGTAATTGTAGAGGCTCCTTGCGTAATCTCTTTGTTCCTGATGGCTGCTACAACCGCTCGCACTATAGCTTTGTAGTCTACACCCTTATGTGTGTAGAATTTCTTATCCTCTATGCTGACCATAGCCTGCGCAACCATCGGCGGAATCTCGTTTATGTCCACATAATAAGTCTCTTTATTAAGCGACAGCTGCGTAAGTACATCTCCGTTGGTATCATAGATAACCGTCGTAAGCTCGCTTTTGAAAGTGTCCTTGGTTGACGATGATACGAGCTGACTCGCCTCAGCCTTCATTTCATTAATCTGCTGCGCATATCCACCGAGGAAATAATACGCAACACCAATTAAAACAAGTGCTATAAGCACCAGCTGTATCTTAAGTCCTATATAACGTTTTTTCTTTTTTCTTTTTTTTGTTTTTGCTGACATAGTGACATTTTACCATATGATATATGCATCCGCAAAATTACTTAAATTGCATTAATCTGATTTTGGAATACAGAGCGTAAATTTAATTTCATCCTCTGTTTGATTGGTATCTGCTGTTATATATCCGCCGTGAAGCTGTAGGATATCTCTGGCAATCGCAAGCCCAAGTCCTGCGCCGCCCGTCTCGCTCGAGCGTGCTTCATCCAGGCGGTAAAATTTGTCAAATATCGATTGCACTTTATCTTTTGGAACATTTGCCTGATGTCTTATAAAAAGCCATACCGCCTCAGGCGTTTCGCTGGCACTTACATATATAGTACATCTATCTTTTCCGTAGCTTATTGCATTCTTTAGGACATTGTTGATTGCGCGGGCTATCTTATCCGCATCTACATCAATCGTTACTTCGTCGGATACATCTATATTAAGAGATTTACCGGTGGCATTTAGCTGCGGATACATTTCATCTTCTATTTGCATTAATAAAAAAGCCAGCGATATTTTGTTTTTATTTAACCTCGCTGCCTCATATGTATATCTTGCGACCTCAAAGAACTCATTTATCAGATTCTCAAGTCTATATGCCTTATTGAGAGCAATGTTTGCGTATTTGTCCTTTTGCGATACGCTCATATTAGGTTGTTCTTTGATCAGAGCAAGATATCCTATAACAGATGTCAGCGGCGTCTTGATGTCATGTGCCAAATAGAGTATGAAATCACTTTTTTCTTTCTCTTCTTGAAGTATTTTCTCTCTGTTTACAATAAGCTCTTCTCTAACTGCATTTAGAGTCACTTCCATCTCTTCAAGCTGCGGAATCAAAGAAATAGGCTCAGCCTTCTCTAGTGAAAGCTCTTCTATTCCATCTGCAAGCTGATCTAAATACTTGATAAACAGGCGCATAAAGCCTCTTAGCAAAGCTACGAAAACAATTATAATGAGTCCCCATATAATTATATTAATATTCTCATTAATTACGTTCCAATAAAATTCCCTGCTGCTCTTTATGCCGCTTCCGCTTACAGCGTCAATCAAAGCCACAATAATATCTGCAGCTTTGCCTTTAAACGTATATCTAAGCGTCAATATTCCGCCCACGGCTATTGCCAGCGCCAGAAGTGTCATCCAGAAAAATCTTGAGAGAAATTTCTGATAGGTTCTCCTTTCGGTTTTTCCGCTCATTTTTTCAAATGCAGCTCGCACCTTTCCGCTGGAGATTTCCCTTGCTCTTCCGAGCTTTCTATTCTTCAATTTTATACCCCACTCCCCATACAGTCTTTATATAATCAGACTTTCCGGATGCTTGCTGCATCTTCTCTCTCATATGCCTAATGTGAACCGTAATCGTGCGATTGTCTTTTGTATAGACTTCATCTTCCCATATATTGTTAAACAGTTCTTCAGCTGTAACCACCTTCCCGTAATTTGCAAGCAATATATGTAAAATAGAAAACTCTGTAGG
>CAJOPM010000040.1 GCA_905236225.1 uncultured Eubacterium sp. | reverse complement strand
ACTCGCTCGCGAGTCTTGCGCGCCGGATTCGGGTCTGCTTCAGCAGACAAATTCCTGTCCGAATCCGTGCGCATCCTCGCGGAGCGTGTAACTCAGTCGGAGCCCCCCCACCTACGCTAACGCTTAGAGGTGGGGGATTTCTCCGACTGAGTTACACTCTTATCTGTCCTAATATTTCTCCAATGCTTCCTTGTATAAGCAAATTGGCTCTGCTATCCATTGGTGTTGTTGATTTGTTTATAAGGACCAATTTATTACCCCTATAATAGTCTATAAGACCTGCTGCCGGATATACGGCAAGGGATGTGCCTCCTATTATTAGTACATCGGCATTTGCAATCGCTCTCATAGAATTATTTAATATGTCTGAATCAAGGCCTTCCTCATACAATACAACGTCCGGTTTTACTCTGCTGCCACACTCATCGCATTTTGGTATGCCATCGGTTTCTATAATATATTGAACCGGAAAAAACTTGTGGCAAGAGGTGCAGTAGTTCCTAAGTACGCTGCCATGAAGCTCATAAACCACTTTGCTTCCTGCTTTTTGGTGAAGTCCGTCAATATTTTGAGTTATTACGGCTTTGAGTTTGCCGGCCTTTTCAAGCTCGGCCAGTTTTAAGTGAGCTTTATTTGGCTCTGCATCGGGCGCAAGCATCTTATCTTTGTAGAATTCAAAGAAATCCTCCGGTTTATTTACATAAAATGTATGACTTACTATTTGCTCCGGCGGATATTTATATTTTTGATTATATAATCCGTCCTGGCTTCTAAAATCAGGGATTCCACTTTCTGTCGATACTCCCGCTCCTCCAAAAAACACTATGTTGTCGGTCTTATCAATTATCTCTTGCAATTCTTCTATTTCTGACATAGTTTCTCCTCCTAAACATCATCTACTATAAATTTTTGATTCTGTACGGCAAGTACGAGTTGAAGTTTATTCTTTATGCCTGTTTTTTGCAGCATGTTGGAAACATGATATTTAACCGATTGTATATTTATATTCATTTCATCTGCAATCTCGTAATATGATAAACCTCTTACCATATATGCCAATACTTCTTTTTCTTTGGATGTAAATTCATAGCTGGAGGCCTCTCCTATCATAACTTCCGGAGCACTATCAGGAAATACTGACTCGCCGTTTAACGTCCTTTTTAGTATTCCAATTAGCTCCTCCGGGCTAACATCCTTGTACCACAGGCTGTCAGCACCCACGTCCTTTGCTTTTTGGAGCACTCTTTCATCAAGCAATGATGTGACAATTACAATTTTTATATCTTCAAATCTTTGTTTGATGCTCCTGGTTGCCTCTAGCCCACTCTGCCCGTCATCTGTCAAAACATCCATAAGTATTAAATCTATTTCTTTTTCTTCACAGATTTGTTCAGCCATTGCAGCATTTTCAGTTGAATCCACCAAGTCAAACTGCTCATCTTTAGCTAAATACATCTCTAGGTAATCCCTTATCATCTTTTGGTCTTCTACAATCAAGACCTTTGTTTTTTCACTATTCTCCATCTTTCTCTCTCCATTCTATCTGTAATAAGAACTTAGGGAATGCACGGATTGACATCCTGCCTCCGCCGGCATTTATCGTCTGCCGAAGTCGCATCATTCCACCGCCCTCTCTTACAGAAGAAATAGGTTGCTGTCCATTATTATGTATCTTAACGCAATAATTGCCATCTGTATAGTCAATACTTACGAAAAGCCTATCTCCTTTTGCATGATTTGCACAATTTGTCGCACACTCTCTTATTGCCGCAGCTAAATATCCTATCTCAATCTCACTTTGCGGAATTACTCCGTCTATCTCGATTTCAACTCCAATTTTTTCAGCTGCTTCTATAACTTCCTTAAGACCCTCGGGGCGCTTTCTTTCCGGTGTGGCTCTGCTATAGTACTCTACTGCTGTGCGCCATTCATCAATCTGTGATTCAATTTCCTCTTTTTTTGCACCCTCAAAATACGTTTTCTTTGCAGATATCAAGAATCTTCCCATATCATCATGCATCCGCACCTTCATTGCCAAAGTTTCTTCCTCACGTACAGTCTTTTTAATCTGATCCGAGAGTAATGCCACCTTGCGATTCATTTGCCTTAGTCTTTCATTTTCCTGTTCAAGTTGGTTTTTTGCAATGTAGAGCTCTGTTACATCACCGGCTGTTATTTGTGTATATTCTTTATTTCTTTTATCTATGATTATCTCTTTTCGTATTACCCATAGATGACCGCTTGGAAGAAGATACACCCCGGGCTGATTTATAACATTTGAAGCGCTGCCGTTTTTTTCGAGCTCATTATTAAACTCATCGAGATTTTGTACATCATGTCCAATTATATCCAAAACCAGTTCATACATAATTCTGTTTTGAAATATTAATTTCCCTTTGCTGTTAAAAAGACTAATTCCTTCGGGCAAGTTATCGAGACTATATTTTATTTTCCCTATTATATTGAAGTCGAAAGATACCATATCCCATCATCATCCTTATTAGTTTTAATATCGGGGTTGAACTCCTGTATTTTTTTTATACATTCATCTGTCCCTTCAATATTAATTGTCAGCTTTATATCGTCTTTGTTCTTTGTTATGACAGTATATAATGTCGTTATTCCAAAATATCCTCTTTCTATGATTCCTTCAAATATTTCATATATTCCTATCGCTTTCTCACGTCGTATATGACCTCTTCCTCTTAAAACCACGACCGCCGTTATATCGTTTAGCTCTAGTGCTCTGGCGCTTTCTGCAAAAGAACTTTCCACTTCTGATATATCAATATATTCACTCTCTCTTGAAAGTAATACCAGATTTCCCTGTCTTTTATAGTACGCTCCGAGAACTATAACTTTTTGAAGGCAATCTTTTATTTCCTGTGCCGTTGTCGCATTTGCGAGTAAATCAAGGTTGCTTGCAATCCTTTCTACTGTATTTTTTGTCTGCTTTCTAAAATCATCATATAGCTGATTTTGCTCGTGAACTCTTGCTGTTTTTTCTACCTGCTCATACTCTGCTTTCAATACTTCGTTATAATCCTCTAATTCCCCTCTAACAACCGTAAGTTCTTTTAAAACGCTGCTTATCTGACTTACATTCTCTGTCCAAAATACATCCCCATGAGGCATAGTAAAATGCTCTACGCTTTGTCCATCTTCGAGCTGCAATGTACCTTTGGCAGCTTTTTGCAATTGCTCTTTTGATATTTCAAATGCATTATTTGATGATGCAATTATATTTAATTTTTTATCCGTAAGTCTCAGGCCGAGTTTTCCTGATCTAAACATCTTAATATATCTGATATTTGATGGTATCATCCCACTTATCAGCATTGTTTCTAATGTAATTAACTCTAGTATACACAGCGTCGCCATCCAGTCATTAAATATAAAAAATTCTATGATAATTCCTCTAAGATAAAGTATTGCGTATACAATTCCAAAGCTTACAGGTACCATTGGCAAAAAAGTATTTTTTAATCCGCGGCTTGGCAAATATTTTACTGTAAGAATAATTGTGGCGACTACTATACATCCTGTAATATACAGCATTATTATGTAATAGCCCGTTGTGTTTTGTGCATTAATCTCTATCCATGGTTTTCTTATAAATCTGTAGATCATCTGGTGAAAATTATTCGTAATGATTAAAAAACCAATCAGTATAGGTATCGCACCTAGATACCGTATCCCCTTCGCCACTTTCTCTTTTTCCGATTTTCCGGATAAATATGCTATTTCTAACATCATCTGCGGTATAAAGGTCATAGGAATACTGCCTAAATACCACAAATAGGTCTGTAAATCGGCATTTGATACTTCAATATACCCAACCATTCTTATTATTACCCATAGTTCTATTAATACGCCTATTGCCAATAGCCTGTTTCTATGTGGTCTGTATGCAACCATCCACATATTCTTCATAATCCATACAAGCGTTATCACTATATAGAACAATCCATTTAATATAATATGCGTAACAGCTGCAACAGGAAGCGACCTATCAATCTCCCAGAATGCTATGGTTGCAATTATATATGTAATTATGTAAATGCACCGCGTCTCTCTCAATTCAATCCGTCCTTTTCTACTCCGCTCTTAAGCTCGACAAACTGCAATCTGAACATGCCATTTCTGTCATTTTTCTCAAATTCTTCCTTTACCGCCTCAAGCATTTCAAAAGATTCGTCTGCTGCCTGCTCGATAAAAAGTAACAGTCTGCTTCTTGTAGTGTAATCAATTACAAACCTCGGACTATGCTCCTGCCTCATTAATACGTCTTCGAGATAGTCAAATGCTTCTTCCATAAGCTTAGTATCCGATGCCTGCATTGGTGATGGCATAATATTTGCAAAATACAGCCTTACCTTTTTGTCTTCGTCTGTATATACTCTGACCAGAAGCGCTAATAACCTAAGGCCTGCGCGGTCAATTACAAGTTCAGGATGTTCTCCGTTATGCCATAGTTCTTCAACCAACACGCACAGTCTTTCACTATCATTATCTTTTATATCGCCCTTCATCGACATAAAGAAATCTGTATTATCACGAACATTTAACATATTATTTTCCAGTAATGATGTAAATGCATTTGCAAGAATCGGGTCAAATTGACTTCCCGCATTATCTTTTATCTCTTCGATTGCCTCACTTACTCTCATTCTTTTTTTATAAACTCTGGGGGAAATCATTGCATCAAAGCTATCGGCAATCGCTATCATTCTGCCAATAAGCGGGATGTCCTCTCCTTCTAAACCATCCGGATATCCACCTCCGTCATATCTTTCATGATGTGACCTGACTGCCTGTGTTACGTCAGCAAGATTTTTCATTTCACCTAAAAGATAGGATCCGACTACCGTATGCTGTTTTACTTGTTCTAACTCCACCTTCGTAAGCGCTCCGGGCTTATTAAAAAGGTAATCCGGCAGCACTATTTTCCCAATATCATGAATAAGCGCAATATTATAAAATCTTTCGATATCTTCATCGGTGAACGAATAATACATTCTGGCTTCAATTGCTAATGCCTTTGTATAATTTGCAACATGAATCGAATGTCCGGATGTATACTCTTCTCTCATATCAATTGCCGATGCTATCGCTTCTAGAGAATTCTTCATTATAAGACGCTGCTTGTCATTTATCTTGCCCCTTAGACGAATTTCGTTGATAATCGTTTGAACTATTGTCATCGCCAGCATTGTGAAAAAACCAATGCTTGGCGCCAATCCAAGTAAAAAGTTTTTATTCGCAAAAAAATTCGACATCTCTATTACAGCTGATATTATCAATGTCAGCATACCTATCGATGTAATGAAATATTCTCGAATATATCTTTTCTTAATATCCCTGACTATATTGATTAATCCAAGGCCGGCTGCAAGCGCTGTCCAGAAATGCGATAATATAAGTGTCTCATATAAATCTGCCAATCCCGCAATTTGCAGGATAATGTTTACAACCACCTGTGCTATTATTATCGCCGCTAACGCAAGATAAGACTTTCTGTATCTTCTTTTTTGAACTTCATCAAAATACAGAATTATATATACCGAAATCAGCTCTATAAACAAATAGGAAAAAATCGTGCTTAAAGAAGGTATGCCAAATAACAGCTGCCTTAAATTTGACTCTGAAATTATCCAAAGCCCCGCAACAACCAGCGTCTGCGAAAGATAAATCATTGCCTGTATATTTTCCATCATTTGGTTTCTGATAAGCAAACAAACAAGGAAGGCAACAACTCCTATTATTGTAAGAATAAAACCGACTAATACAACCGGGATATTTTTTGTTATAAGCGAAAACCATACATTATTTCCATATGAATAATTTACCTGGTTAATAGTAGAATAGTTATCAGCTTTAGCTTTAAAGGTTACTGCAATCTGACCGTTAGCATCTTTTGTATATAGATTTACTACAAGATTTGTATTTGGCAGATTTTCTACCATATAATCAAATCCGTCTGTTGTATAGCTTTCCCTAACTTCTCCGTTTATGCTTACAACTATGTCTTGATGATCGGTTGTAAACATCATGCTCATACCGTCTTTAATATCACCTGGCAAAGTATTGTATATGGTAAATTCTTTTTCATCAGAAACATCGATCGTGGCCGGGAGACTAATGCTCTCATTATTCAGAGTCCAGCCTTCATTTAAGCTTTCTACGCTAAAATCTCCCATATTCGCTTCGCCTTTATCGGCAGTTCCCGTTACCGCATGTATGAAAATAACTACCGCAAACAGCAAAACCGTATTGACAAAATTGACTAAGAAACTTCGTTTAGATGTGATAATATCTCCCCCTAAAATTATCGCGAAATTTTTCTTAAGTATAGCATACTGAGCCCTATTATGCAGTCTTCGCACCTGCCTAATTGATTTTAACTTCATCTTTTGATATAGTCTTAGCGTAATTATTGCATTATAAGGAGTTTAACAGTGAAAAACAAATTACTTTCTATAATATCCGCATCATTTATCTGTTTATGTTCTATCTTCCCTTCAAATGCAGCATTTGCAGATGAAGTCAGCTATCCCGACTACGGATCTACTGCCTCTACAGCTGCAATCGTGATGGAAGCATCCTCCGGCAGTATTCTCTTTTCTCAGGCAGCAAATAAAGAGCTTTATCCTGCCAGTATTACTAAGATTATGACAGCTTATCTTGCGATTAAATACGGAAATTTCAAAGACATAGTTACATTTTCCGAGGATGCCGTATATAAAACCGAAGGTTCGAGTATTTTAAGGGATGTTGGAGAAGAACTCACGCTTGAAGAGTGCTTATATGCTATGATGCTAGAATCCGCCAATGACTGCGCTTATGCGATTGCTGAACATGTCGGCGGCACCTATGATCACTTTATTGAGATGATGAATGAAGCTGCCACTGAGCTTGGATGCACACATACGCACTTTACCAACCCTCACGGCTTGCCGGACGAGGATCATTATACAAGCGTTCATGACATGGCACTTATTGCACAGGCTGCTTACGAGAGTGAAGCCTTTAGGATTATTACAGGCACCAAAGAATATGTGCTTCGAAAGACCAACAAGCATAATCAAAAACTCTATATGCACAATCACCATGCTATGCTCTATCCCTATCGCACGTATTCATATTTGTATGATTATTGTGTTGGCGGAAAGACTGGATATACGGTGGCCGCAGGCAGTACGCTTGTCACCTTTGCAAAACATAATGATATGACGCTTATATGCGTTACTATGAATGCAACTCCGCCAAATCATTATCTCGATACTACTTCGCTGCTGAATTTTTGCTTTGATAATTTTACTAATTACGATATATCAGATTATGTAACTTCAGGCAACACATCTAAGATAGCAAGTTATGCATCGACAGATGAATATCTATCTTTGGACGAAGGCTCCTGTGTTACCGTTCCAAATGGAGTTGATTTTTCTGATTTAACTTCTGAGGTATCTTCTATATCAGATTCTTCAGATAGCGCAGGAGTAATAACTTACTACTATGACGACAAAGTCGTAGGCAGCGCAAAAATAAAATCCAGCTCAACAGAATAGTCGTATATTTGTGCTAAGCACTTTATATGTTCTGAAATATCCAAAAAGCGACAATTTGTTACATAATAAATTGTCGCTTTATCTAAATTAGACTCCCTAATTTTTGACGATAGTTTTTTGATTATTGTCTTTATGTTGGCTTATTGTCTGTTAATTGTCATTATTATCTGGCATTACGCTATCCAAAACGTACCTGAGTTGTTCTTCATTATCGGTATAAAACAGTATCCCTTCATGCGTCTGTACCATTACTTCATATTTGTCCTTGAAACTTACGGACTGTGATATAAGCTTCATAATCCCGGGCGCATATGCCTCTTCCATACTTATAAATACCGGAGTCATTTCTTTAAGAGATTTTCCTTTTGCATTTGCCACGCTAAGTAATCTTGCAATCTCTTCCTCTTGATTAATCTGTTCTTTGGTTTTATTAATTATAAAAAATCCGTCTTCATCCTTTGGAAGATCCATAGCTTTAACAGCTCTTTGAATTTGTTTTGTTAAAGATGGCGATGCCGGATACAAAGATTCAAAATATCCCAAAAAATCTGTCGCGCTCTTAAAGTGTTCGTTTTTTCCTCTCTCTAACGTCTCCGTCATCAAAATTCGTCTTATAACCTGCTGGCATTTTTCTCTGGACGGATTCTTCCTAAGTACGTGTCTTTCTTGGCTCAAACTATCCATAATCACTTTACTCCTATAAAAAGACCAATAATTATCGTCATTTTCATTTAAAAAGACATTTTTTTCTAAATCATTATAAAATAAGACCTTAAATTTATTCAAGAAAAATGTTAAAATTATTTATATATTTTTTTGAAGGTAATTTTTATGCAGCAACATGAAATACACAATCTAAAACGGGATTATTTAACAGAAGAATTAGGTTCATTTGTTAATATGGGTGGCGCCGTGCTTAAGACAAAGGCTTTGTATGAGATGGGCTTTACCGATCGTATGATAAGTGAATTCATCAAAAGCGGCCAGCTTAGGCGCCTTAAGAACGGGTATTATTGCCCGGTTTCACCTGATATTACTCAAGCTCAGATTATTAGCGAGTTGTTTCCTGATGGCGTTCTATGTATGGAGAGTGCGCTGTATGCATATCACTATATTGAGGAGCGACCTCTTAAATGGTGCATTGCAATTGACAAAGACACATCAAAATCCCGCTTTTCTATGGAATATCCCATGGTTAAGCCTTATTATGCCGAAAGCAAAGTGCTTTCTTTCGGTGTAAGTGAAATTGAACTTGACGGATTTTCCTTCAAAATATACGACAAAGAGAGGCTGATCTGCGAGATACTTCGCTTCGAAACGCAACTAGAGCCTTCATATGTCAAGGCCGCGCTTTTAAGCTATGTTAAAGAGAGTAATAAAAATATTGCTCATCTCCTTCAATATGCTAAAGAACGCAAGGTTATCACTAAGGTCAGAAACACTATTGGGCTATGGCTATGACTAATAATGCGCCTCACATCCGCGGCAAATACACTGATAGCGAGCTATGCGAATACGCTCGCACTAATGATATCGCGATTGAGGATATTTTTTTCAGATGGACAATTGAAAATATATTATATGCTTTCTCATCCTCAGATTCTCCGGATGAGATTATTGTCGGAAGCAGTATTTTCAGTGCGGTTTTACATGAAGAGTCCGGCTACAAGCGCTCGGTAACATTATATTATTGTCCGCATGAAACAGGTGCCAATTACCTCGGCGATCCACATAATTTGGATAAATTTATCACCAATATGCTAAGCCCTAATGCAAATATCTCTTCTTATAAGATTCAGCAATTTGATAATCTGACGACATTTGACATTAATTACGTTTTTAACCATAGACTTATACCGCTTAGCTTTAATTTTTATAATTTATATGTCTCTTACGACCAGATAAGAAGCGTTGATATAGATTTACCTCTCAAGGCTAAATCTATCAGGCTTTACGAGCTTATTCCCGAGACGATATTGGTAAGAAGCTTTATAAGTTTTTTCACTTATCTTGAGCTTATTAGCGATATGCGTATTCTTTATGATTTGTATACTATAATAAGCTGTGAATCCCTTAGTGGACGAAAAGTCGTAAGCAGCCTGTCACAATCAATCAAGGAAAGTAACCTTGAAGTTGATCGCGATATATGCAATCTGTTTAGAAGCTATACTAATAACCCATATCTTAAGAAAAAATGGCGCGCCTATATTAAACGCAATCATTTTTCTTTTACTCCTTGGGAGGATGTTATTTCGCTTATTACGGATTTCCTTGAAAAAATAATTGATTACGTTATCAGCGACAGTATTTTTTTAGAGGACTGGATGCCTCAATTAAAACGCTTTATGTAGCTCTTTTTACTATTATGCATAACTTAAGTACTTCTTTAGATAATTATATAAATGATTCATACTATCCGTTCCATATGCCCGGGCACAAGAGAACACACCCTCTTGGCAAGGTTTCTTCGGCATTTGACTATGATATTACCGAAA
The DNA here is from genome assembly GCA_905236225.1 of uncultured Eubacterium sp. GTDB lineage: Bacteria > Bacillota > Clostridia > Lachnospirales > Lachnospiraceae > Eubacterium_C. The sequence continues at coordinate 4,477 of CAJOPM010000040.1, read as the reverse complement.
TATACGGATTTGACGATTTACACAAACCGACAGGTTTGCTGCTTGATATTGAGAAACATGCAGCAAGCCTTTATCATGTTAAGAAAAGTTTTTTAACTGTTGGTGGCTCGACCTGTGGAATACTTTCTGCCATTAGTTATGCTATCTCAAACGGCGGCAGTATTATAATGGCTGTTAACTGTCATAAATCCGCATATCATACTCTTTATCTAAGGGATGCCTCTTGTGAATATGTATATCCTTCCGTAAGCAATCTTTTGCTTTGGGGCAGTATTACTACTGATTCAATCAAAGAGGCTCTTATTAAAAATCCCAGTGCCACATCGGTATTTATTACTTCACCTACTTATGAAGGCGTAGTTAGTGATATTGCTGCAATTGCTGACATTGTACATGCACATGGCAAGCTTCTTATTGTTGATGAAGCGCATGGTGCTCACTTCGGTTTTCATGAAGATTTTCCTAAAAGTGCTGCCTTGCTTGGGGCTGATATTGTTATACAAAGCATGCATAAAACACTGCCCGCCTATACCCAAACAGCACTTGTGCACATAAACACCGACAGCGTCGATCCAGAAAAATTTGCCCTATTTCTCGATATTTACCAGACAAGTTCTCCTTCATACGTCTTTATGACGGCAGCCTGTGAGTGTCTTGATCTGCTCTCTTTTAAGGGATATGAAATGTTTGGCAAATTATCGGCTATGCTTGATAAATTTTACTCTCAATGCAGTAATTTCAAATATATCAAGTTTTTCGGTTCTGATGAGGATTGCGTATTTAATAAAGATAAGTCTAAAATTGTTTTTTACGACAGTTCTCATACCTATAACGGCAATGATCTGTATAATATCTTAAGAGAACAATATAAACTAGAGATGGAGATGTATCAGGGGAATTTCGTTACCGCTTTATGTTCTATCTGCGATATACAAGAAGGTTTTGACAGATTATTTAATGCTCTGAAAAATATAGATAATACGATCACGCCTTTAGATCAGTCTGATAATAAAGGTCGGCGGTTATTAGAATTGTGCCTTGAGCCTAACAAACATGCAACGTCAATCAGGCAGGCTATCGACTCTTTATCAAAAGATGTTTTAATAGAATCAAGCAATGGGTGTATTTGTTCGCAGTTTGTTATGCTTTATCCTCCGGGTATACCGTTTTTAAAGCCCGGTGATATAATATCAAAAAGACACATTGATATTATAAAACTTTCACTTAGCATGAATCACACAGTTTACGGACTTACACATAATGATCAAAAAATAAAGGTTTTAAGGTGCCAAAATGGGTAAAATATTTTGTTTAATGGGAAAAAGCGCAACCGGCAAAGACACTATATATTCGCGCCTGTTATCATCAAGCCTTAATCTTCGCCCCATTATTCCTTATACTACAAGGCCGATAAGAGAAGGCGAAGTCAACGGCAGAGAGTATCATTTTACAGATAATGATTTTTTAAGCGAGATGACTAATAAGGGATGCGTTATAGAAAAGAGATCCTATAATACGGTCTGCGGGCTTTGGAATTATTTCACTTTGGATGATGGACAGATTGAGATTGACCGATATAATTATATATATATAGGTACTTTGGACGTTTATAAGAGCTTTGTCGATTATTTTGGATCGCAATATATTGTCCCCATATATATAGAAGTGGATGATTATTTGCGCCTTAGACGTGCTCTTGACAGAGAAAAACAGCAAAAGGTCCCTAAATATGCAGAACTTTGCAGGCGTTATTTAGGTGATGAGGCTGACTTTAATGAAGAGACTTTAACTGTTCTGGGTATCAATAGACGTTTTAATAATATTGACCTGGAAAATACCGTTAAAAATATTAGTGACTATATATGTAAAAATATTTAAACTTTTAATTATTGTATGATAGAATGTGAGGGACGCTGATGGATATCAGAGTTAATCAGACCAGCGAAATTACACAGGCTGAGGCTGCCAAACCCGTAGAACGCTCAGATGACTTTAAATTTATGTTGGCGAGCAACATTGAAGAATCTGCGCTTCAAGAAAAAATAGGCTCAATAATAAATGATATCACCAAACAAGGCGAGATTATTGCGCGTCATATGGACATTCGCGACCTTAAGAAATATCGCTCCCTTGTAAAAGATTTCCTTAATGAAGTCGTATTTCGTTCCCATAAATTCTCACGTGAGAACTTTTTAGATCGAAAGGGACGACACAGAGTTTACGGCATTATCAGACTTATTGATGAAAATCTTGATGCTCTTGCAAAAGAACTTGTAAGCGACGAGCAAAATCATATATCCATCTTAGAGAGAATTGATGAAATCAGAGGATTATTAATAGATATTATCACCTGACCTGATGGGCTGCCATCAGGTCAAACAACGAAAGCAGGGATTTGTATGACATCATTTTCAGACATAATAGGACATAAAGATATTATCTCTCATATGAAAGAGGCTATAGCTTCTCATAAAATTTCACACTGCTACATTTTAAGCGGCCCGAAATTATCCGGTAAAATGATGTTATCAGAGGCGTTTGCAGCATCACTTGTATGCGAGAACTATCATGATGAACCTTGCCATAGCTGCCATTCATGTAAACAGGCCGAAGGACATAATCATCCTGATATTATCTATGTAACACATGAAAAGCCCAACGTCATCACAGTTGGTGAGATTAGGCAGCAGCTTATAGATACGGTATCAATCAGGCCTTATAGCGCTCCTTACAAGATTTACATAGTAGAAGATGCACAAATGCTTAATCTTCAGGCTCAAAACGCTCTTCTTAAGACAATTGAAGAGCCGCCGGAGTATGCGGTTATTATGTTGCTAACCACCAATCCTCAAGCATTTTTACCTACTATTTTATCAAGAGGTTTAATGCTTCATCTTCACCCGGTTTCATCTGAAGTTATTTCAGACTATCTTATTAATAATATGCATATTTCTCCTTCAATGGCAGATATATGCGTTTCTTTTTCGCAGGGAAATGTCGGAAGCGCTATATCATTGGCCTCATCTTCTGATTTCGAGCACCTGCGTCAAGAGGTTGTCATGGTTGCCGAAAATATTACTCAAATGGATGAATTCGAGCTGCTTTCCGCAATTCGTCATATTAAGGATTACAACCTCAAAATGAGTGATTATTTCGATCTGCTTGCGGTCTGGTACAGAGACGTACTTCTCTATAAAGCAACGGCAGATGCAAACAATGTCATATTTAAAGACAATATATATACTATTAAATCCCAGTCAAGTCATATAGATTATTCTGGGTTAAATGATATAATAGAGGCACTCGGCAAAGCGAAAATAAGATTAGAAGCAAATGTTAATCCTGAGATTACAGTTGAAATGCTTCTATGGCTAATAAAACATACCATAAACTGAGTGTATTTTAGTCGGAGGATTATATATAATGAACGTTATCGGAGTACGATTTAGAAAAGTCGGAAAGATTTATTATTTTGACCCGTCAGGTTTTGAACTTAATAGCGGCGACCACGTTATAGTCGAGACTTTACGCGGTATGGAATACGGCAATGTAGTTTTTGCTAACAAAGAAATCGAACTTGAAGAGGGCGCTAAACCCATTAAACCTATTATCAGAGTAGCCACGCCGCAAGATGATATGGAACATGCTTCCAATCATGAGCGTGAGATAGAAGCCTTTAAAATATGCAAAGAGAAAATTTCTAATCACGGTCTTGAAATGAAGCTGGTTGGCGCCAGCTATACTTTTGACCGCAAAAAGCTTTTGTTTTATTTTACGGCTGATGGCCGCGTGGACTTTAGAGCTCTTGTTAAAGATCTAGCCAGCGTGTTCAGAACCAGAATTGAACTTAGACAAATCGGTGTAAGAGATGAAGCCAAAATTTTAGGCGGCGTGGGAATTTGCGGCAGAGAACTTTGCTGTCATAGCTTTCTTACGGATTTTGCTCCTGTTTCCATTAAGATGGCTAAAGAACAGGATTTGTCTCTTAACCCTACAAAAATATCCGGAACCTGCGGCAGGCTGATGTGCTGTCTTCGCAATGAACAAGAAACCTACGAATACCTTAACCAGCGTCTTCCTAATCAGGGAGAAAAAGTTACTACTCCCGACGGCTTTAAAGGTGAGGTTACCGACGTCAACGTCCTTAGGCAAACTGTTAAAGTCGTTATAGAAAAAGACGATGAAAAAACAATTTGCGAATATCCTATCAGCGAACTTAAATTCAAAAGTCACAAGAAGAAACAAAAGGTTTCTTCCGATGAAATTGAAACACTAAAACATCTTGAAGACGGTGGAGGTAGCTCTAAGCTTGACTGATTCACTATTAAAAGAGGGCGAGCGCATAGATGATCTCGAGCGAAACAACCTTAAAATAATACAAGATCCAAATATGTTTTGTTTTGGCATGGATGCAGTTCTGCTCAGCAGTTATGCCCATGTTAAGAGTAAAGAGTGCGCAATAGATTTAGGATGTGGT
>CAJOPM010000039.1 GCA_905236225.1 uncultured Eubacterium sp. | reverse complement strand
TGCCTACAAAAAAGTGCCAAATTATGTGATGATATTCAAGCTTACAGAAAATAGAAAATAGCATGAATGCTAGGAAATATGAGGATTTAGAGAATGATAAAAATCTTATTCATCTGCCACGGCAATATTTGTCGCAGTCCAATGGCAGAATTTATGTTAAAAGATATGGTAGAAAAACTTAATATTAAAGACGAGTTTTATATACAGTCGGCGGCGACCAGTACTGAGGAAATTATAAATGGCATAGGAAGTGCGGTATATCCGTCGGCCAGAGAGGAGCTTGCGCTGCATGGGATAAGCTGCGAGGGCAAGCATGCAGTGCAGATTAATATAAGTGATTACAACAAATATGATTATATTATTTGTATGGAGCGTATTAATGTAAGGAATGCGCTTAGAATATTAAAAAGCGATCCTCAAAATAAGATAAAGCTTATTTTGGATTTTACCGATAATCCAAGGGATGTAGCAGACCCGTATTATACAGGCGATTTTAGTAAGACTTATGAAGATATATTGGCGGGGCTTAAGGGACTATTAAATTATTTGGGATACTAACACTGGGAAATTATATGAATGATAATAATACACCTGATAAAGAAGAAAAATACGGACCATTTACTTTTAGGCAGATTGTAATTTTTTTAATCTGTCTTATTATACTGTTGATTATATTTGGATATAGAATTTTAAATAGCGGTATACTAGGTGGCGGAGGTCTTGATTATACGGCTTCGTCTGATTTAAGTGATACAGAAAATGAAGAACAGATAGTTACAATGTATTTTGTAAATGATGTTCAGGTCGCTGATACAATGGATTTAAAAGATGCTACATGGAAAGAAGATTTTTTGTATGATGATCCGATTAGTGTTATCGGGCAGGAAGGAGATTATTATTTAGTAAGACTTGATGATGGAAGGGAAGGCTACGTATCAAAAGATGATTTGACATTAAGTAAGCCTAAGTATGTTGATGAAGACGATACACACTGGGAGTATGATAGAGAAGGTCTTAGTATAGAAATTGACAAATATACGGATATAACTGATGATGGCAATGTTGTATACTGGGTCGCGCAGGTTAACACATCGAATCCCCAAAAAGATATCAATACGGCATTTGCCTCGGGAAGTTATGATGGAAGTATTGAAAAGAAAATGCGCTGTTCTTTGATTGCACAGGAAAATAACGCCATATTTGCTGTAAATGGAGATGCATGCGGTTTTAGAGGGTATGGTGATGATTATCAAGATCCGATTTTAATAAGAAATGGGAAAATATATTATGAAGATGATAGAAATATAGGTGCGATGTGTGCATTGTATAAAAGCGGCAAACTAAAAATCTTCTATCCCAAGGAACTAGGGAGCGCAGAAGATATGGTGTCGGCCGGAATTACCGATACATGGTGGTTTGATACTTATTTGGTTAATGATTATAATATTAATCAGGCACTTATAGACAGTGAGCAAAGTCTAAAGAGAGCACCTTATACTGCAATAGGGCAAATAGACAAAAACCACTTTATTTTTATATGTGTTGACGGAAGAGGTTCGAATGACAGTATAGGAGTTACATATACCGGGATGGCATATCTTATGAAGCGCTACGGATGTAAGACGGCATATGAACTTGATGGAGGAGGTTCAACCACAATTTATTTCGACGGTATGGTGCTTAACAAACCTTCAGATGGAAGACAGAGGGCAATAAGTGATATTGTATATGTGAGCAAATAGATGAAAAAGATACGCAAAAAGAGAATTGTTTTAATTATAATAATTGCAATTGTAATTTACATAGCAATAAGTATAACACTTTCATACAAAGCACTTATGGTAAAGAGTTATGATTTTACAAACAGTAAAGTTACACAGACGATTAGAATAGTACAGCTTAGCGATAACCATAATGCAGTTTTCGGCAAAGATAACGCTTATCTTTGTGACAAAATAAAAAACGTCGAGCCGGATCTTATACTGATTACAGGAGATTTAATTAATTCCTATGATGAGGATATTAAAACAGCTACAAATCTTATAAAACAGCTTAAAAATATTGCACCTGTATATATTTCGGCCGGCAATCATGAGTATGATTACAATGATAATTTTGACAGCGATGTCATGAAAGAATTTGCTGAAAGTAACGCTGTTTGTCTGGATTTTGAATACGAAGATATACAGATAAAAGGGCAGCAGATAAGAATTGGCGGCTTTTACGGATATGGCAGTACAAAAGACGGTAAGAATGATAAAGACGGAGCGTTTTTATATGATTTTCAAAATACTGACAGAGTAAAAATACTTATGGCACATATGCCGCTTATTTTTAGATCCTATGGTGGAATTGATTATTGGGATGTAGATTATGTATATAGCGGACATACACATGGCGGGCAAGTGATACTGCCTTTTATCGGCGGATTATATGCGCCGGATGAAGGTGTTTTCGCAGGTCGACAAAGGGGCGTATTTTACGGGAAAAAAGCTATGCTTATTATATCGCCGGGACTCGGATCATCTAAACAAATAGTTCCGAGATTAAATAATATCCCACAAATTATTGTGACTGATATTAATCCGGAAAACTGAGGGAAATATATGGATACAATAAAAGAGGTGTTTATAGAGACATTAAAGTGCTATTTTTCAGAGGATGCTAATTGTTCAAAACATTTAGAACAAAAGCTGTTGGCGTTTGATGGCGAAGAGCTAAAACAGCTGCTTATTCTCTCGCAAAAACAAAACCTGTTAGCTGTTATAACTGAGGCGCTTGTAAAAACGGATATAATTAACAAGATGGACAAAGGCTTGGCGCTTATGTTTAAGCAGCTTTCGGTTCAGCAAACCATAGAGCAGATATCAAGAACCAATATGTTTATTAGAACTGTTAATATGCTGGCTAAGGAAAATCTATACCCAATTCTTGTAAAAGGATTGAGCTGCAGATTGACTTATCCTCAACCAGATAGCAGACCTTCAAATGATGAAGACATATTTATAAACAGTTGCGAGATTGATAAATATCATAAGGCTTTGATAAATGCCGGATTTGAAACAGATAACACTCCTAGTGAGCAGCTCCTTTTGCTTAAGGGAGAGCTGGCCTATTTGCACAAAAATAGCGGACTGTATATTGATCTGCATAAAAATGAAATAGAAGGGGCTAAAAAGCTTGCGGAGGAAGTAAATGAATATTTTGAAAATGCATTTAATAATCCCATCCAACTAGAGTTTGCCTCAGCAAATATAAAAACTCTTAACCATACGGCGCATTTGCTGTATCTGGTTATTCATGCAAAAAAGCATTTCCTTGTGAACGGTTTCGGAATAAGACAAGTTACAGATATTATTTTATTTACAAAAGTACACAAAGATGATATAGATTTTAAACAGTATGTTCATATGCTTAAAATAAGCGGTGCATATAAGTTTGCAGCAGCTATTTATTCAATGGCAGATATGTTGGGACTGCAAGATGAACAATATAATTTGCAAAAAGAAATTGATATTGAATATGTGGATGCGACTGATATGATAGAAGATATTCTGTCGGGAGGAGTGTTCGGAAGCGATGAACTTGCCAAAAGACAGAGTGCAACAATGATGCTAAATGCCGCAGAGGGTAAAGATGATTCATTGATTGTAAGAAGCTTATTTCCCGGAAGAGAATATATGACAAATATTTATCCGGATTTAGCAGGAAAACCGCATAAACTTGCATATTATTATGTAAAAAGAATAGCCGGTTATTTGTTTAAGAAGTCTGATAAGAATAGTAAAATCAGTGTTGATAACGCAAAAAAAAGAATAGAACTTATGAAAGAATATGAAGTCATAGAATAAGAGGAAGGCAATTGCCTTCCTCTTAAGTTAAATCTGAATATTTTCAAGTGTTTGCATAGCCTGCATTCTGAGTGAAACATCTACCGTGTCGGATGAATCATCTGAATATGCGGTATTTATTGCTTCTCCAATTCGAGTAGAGTCTTCGGCTATGTCATTATAGGTAGTCATATCTTCGGAAAATTCTTTATTATTAGCATAAGAAGCTTCTTTGATTTCCTCCTTAACTGCTACTTCCGATTCGTAATCCTGTCTGGAAATCTCACCCTTAAGATACATCTGCTCAAGCTGTGATTCGCTATAAACTGCAAGATTAGAACTAATAGTAGCAGATGTCGTATCGGATTCTTCTTCTATAGCTGCATCAGTTTCTTCGTCTGAATCTGATATAGCCTCTTTATCTTCGGTAATGTTAAAATCTGTCTGTCTCTCAGGTGGAGAAGGAGGAGTGCGCACTTCAAAATTAAACGAAGTAATATCGCCTAAAGCCAGTGCGGCTTCACCTTCAGCACTAAGCTCAAAGGTATCACCGTATTCTGAAGTCGCAACAACATCGAACTTGTCATCGTCACGGCTATTGGTATAGGTAGTATCTTGAGTGGTTGATTGAGTTTGTTCTGCCTTTTTTACATTGGCAGCATTACTTGTTGATGCAGATGATGTCACAGCCAATGGTGAATATGATGCACTTGATAAGGATGTGATATCTGCCATATTAATCCCTCCACTTCCATGTATGATTTAAAATATTGTAATTGTTTACAATATTCTAGACATTATCCTAATTTATTTATAAAACACCATGAGTAAAATGTCAAACATTTTTTGAAAAAATCTGAAAAAACAAGAAGAAACTTTCAGTAAAAATGAGAAATAAGTCCTGTTGACCGTCATAATTAAAAATGCTAATATCAAAATTATATATACAGTTTTTTATAAAATGCGAAGATTACACAAGATTTATAGGGAAATTCTTTATTGAACGAAGTGTTTCTTCGTACATAAGGAAGTAGCGAAGCGGATTTAACTCAGTCGGAGAAATCCCCCCACCTCTAAGCGTTAGCGTAGGTGGGGGTTATGGCAAACTATACTCAGTCGGGGTACCCTAAAGGACTAGGAATGCTACGCATTCCGTCGCAAGCTCCGACTTAAGTTAAACGCTCCGCTTTTGATGCACACGGATTCGGACAGGAATTTGTCTGCTGAAGCAGACCCGAATCCGGCGCGCAAGACTCGCGAGCGAGTCTTG
>CAJOPM010000038.1 GCA_905236225.1 uncultured Eubacterium sp. | reverse complement strand
GGAATTAACCCTGCCAGGATTACCGACGTTAATGACTATGTAACAAGCTATGTAGTAAGGACGGATGGAACGAGTGAAAAAGGGAATAAGACATCATATCCGACAACGCAAAAAGGAGATAAGGCCGTTCTTTTGGTATCGGATATTCCCGCACTTGAAGACGGTGAGGCTGCTGCGCTGTGTTTCCACGAGTGGAATATGAGTGTAGTGGCTTATTATCATGACAAGCAGATATATTCAAATCTGGAAAAAACCACACAAACCAAAAATATAATAGGTCATAGATATATAGTGGTACCTGTGCCCGCTGATTACGAAGGTGACAATATCAGAATTGAGCTTACCAATACGCAAAGCTCGGGAGAGTCGTATGTCGATATGTGGATGTGCTCTATGAGCGGCGCATATAAAAGTATGTTATCAGGACATGAAATCTCTTTCAGTGGGCTTATAGCCATAATATTTGTCAGCGTTCTGGTCGTGCTGATGATGTTTTTGATGGGGATAATATCAAGGAAGATTAATCCTCTTATATTTCTTATGCTCTTTTTGGTACTTATCTCTTGCTGGAACTTTGGCTCTTGCGGATTTTTTTATATTATGACGGACTCTATTTTACTTAGTTCGATGGTAGAATATGCGGCGATATTCTTAGTGCCGATACCTCTGTCAATATATATGTATATTAAGCTGCGGTGCAAATTTCCCAAAATTGTATTAGCAATTTGCACAATATGGTTTAGCGCACTTAGTGTTACTACGTTTGTCTCATGGTATATGGAAATGCAGGTCAATTACGGAATGCTCCTTATGTCGCTGCATTTATCAATTATGTTTATGCTTATGTTTTATATAATCAGTTTGATCGTTGAGATGTTAAAGCATAAACATCATGATATGCAGCTTGCAGATTGGGGATTTATGATATGCATGATTATAGCGTTCTTAGAATTCTTTAGACGGGATTACGTAAATTACATTACGGCAGATGTGCTTATTTTAAGGGAATCGTTGTCAGTCTATGCGATAGCTGTACTGGCTGTATCGAATATTGCATCAATCGCATCAATGTATGCAAAAGAATTTACAGAGCAGATGCAAAAGGCTCAGCTTGAAAAAATGGCCTATAGCGACCAGCTGACCGGCATTCCCAACAGATCCGGATGCTACAAAAAGATGGATGAGATGATAAATGAAGGCCGGGTAGATTACACCATGATATTTATGGATCTTAACTACTTAAAGAAAGCAAATGATCAGTACGGGCACGAAACCGGCGATGCTCTTTTAAAAAATGTTGCCACTGTCATTAGCAAAGTGTTTAGCAATGTGGGATTCTATGGAAGATGGGGCGGCGACGAATTTATAGCCTGCGTTCCGGGCGATCCGGAAGTTGCAAATGAAATAGTAGCCAGACTTAATCAGGCAATAAGACAGGCAAATGAGGAAAATGAATTGCCGGTAGAATTGTCCGTAGCAGTAGGGTGCATATATTCGAGCTCAGATGAGCCGCTTATGCCGGCGGATGCGGTAAGTCTTGCCGACCATCAGATGTATCTTAGAAAAAAACAGATGAAAAATGAAACCATAGCGTAGAGGACGACAATGCAAACGCATCCAATAGATCCAATATATGATTCAAATTCCAAAATACTGATACTGGGTTCATTCCCGTCTGTTATATCAAGGCAGGAATGCTTTTATTATGCACATCCGCAAAACAGATTCTTTAAGGTGATCTCCTCAATCTTAAATGTCTGCGAGCCGCAAAGTAATGAAGATAAGAAAAAGATGCTCTTATCTAATAATATTGCGTTATGGGATGTAATAGGTGCGTGTAATATTACAGGGTCGCAGGATTCAAGCATAACAGATGTTGTGGCAAATGATATAGGCGCACTACTTGATAAGACCAATATAGGCGCAATTTATTGTAATGGCACTACGGCTTATAATCTCTACAACAAATACATAAAGAAAAAGATAATGCATAGAATTAATGCAAATGCAGTTTTACTTCCATCTACAAGTCCGGCAAATGCAGCGTTTTCACTTGCCGATCTGATTAATTCGTGGGGGAGAATTAAAACTGCGCTTAAAAGGCGTGATTTTAATGCGCCCTATTATTCCCTTTCAGAATATGCTTATGACCTTGATGATATGCCGGATAAGCTATACCGCCTAAGCCTTGACGGTGGGTTTACCTGCCCGAATAGAGACGGCACACTTTCGGATAAAGGATGCATATTTTGCAGCGCAGGCGGCAGCGGAGATTTCGCAGCAGATAAAAATCTGCCTATATCAAAACAGCTTTTAGAGCAAAAAAAGCTGATAGGAGGCAAGCTGCCAAAGACCAAGAGTGTAGGCTATATCGCCTATTTTCAGGCAAATACTGGAACGTATGATGCCATAGAACGCCTAAGAAAACTTTATATGCAAGCAATCGATGAGGATGATGTATGCATATTATCCATTGCTACTCGCCCTGACTGCCTATCAAAAGAAGTGTTAGAGCTATTAGGCGAGATGAATAAGATAAAGCCGGTTTGGGTAGAGCTCGGACTGCAGACTGTATCTAAAAAAAGCGCTGAATATATAAACCGCCAATATGAGCTTGGAGTATATAAGAGCGCCGTAACCAATCTAAAAAAAATAGGCATCACGCAGATAGTAACGCATGTAATATTAGGACTGCCCCGCGAGAGTAAAAAAAATATGCTGCAGACTATAAAATGTGCAATAGATTGCGGGTCAAATGCCCTAAAGCTTTCAATGCTTCATATTCTTAATAATACGGCGATAGCCGATGACTATAGGCAAGGAAAGTTTAGCCTTATGAGCCTTGATGAATATAAGGAGTTGCTTTGCGACATTTTTAAAACGCTGCCACCTGATGTCGTTGTGCACAGATTTACGGGGGACGGGAACAAAAGAGACTTAATAGCGCCGCTTTGGGCAGCAGATAAGAAGAGGGTACTTAATACAATAAATAAGGCTGCATGGGATATGGCGAAGCTGCCCTCCTAAATTGACGGATTATTTGTCAAAACATGCACAATTTGCCATACAAAATCACCCTAAATCGTTGACCTGTGCGCACAAAAGGGATATTATAATAGTATGCCAAATTTTCTTTAGGGAGGACAAATTGGCATCATAGGATAGGGAAGTTTTAGAAGGGATAATTGAAAACATGAACAGGTCAAAAAGACTAAACAGGATAACAAGGGGCGCAGTGTCTGCTTTTTTAGCACTGGCTATGCTCTGCAGCATTTCGATTGCAGGAAAGAGCGCATCAGCAGCCACTACATTAGCGGCAACGCCGTACGCCCGCATTAACTACACATACACAGACAAAGCCAGCTGCGGAACGATTCGATATATATCGCAGGTGGCATCGGATGACAAATATTTTTATTCCGAGTATTGGGGCAGCTGGGAATCGGCTGCAAAGCACGAGTGCGGCACAAGCTGTATCTCTATGGCGCTTTCATATCTTGGGATAAGCATCACTCCGCAGACCATACTCGATAAGTATAATGGGGCTACGGTGTTTGGATATTCATGGGGAGGAGCTTCATATCTTACGCCTAAAACATTTTCTTCGGCGTTTTCCAATTATACCGGCGGAGAAGGTAAATATTCTCCGGTTATAATCAGATTGAAGAAGTATTCATCTTCAGGAACACATTTTCTGTTAGTTGTGGGTCAAAAGGCTAATGGCAAATACATTTTGGTAGATCCGTGGTCTTCTACCGCGGTCAAATTTACAGCTACCATTCAAGATGAAGTAATTACCTACAAAGGAAATATTAGTGAGACGCTTACGGATATCAGACAATATTATTATGATTCGGCTAAGCTTGTTATACCAAAGACAGCACTGACACAAGTATCCGCTAAAAAGTCAGCAAAGGTAAAGCTGTCTTGGAAGCAAAAAAGCATAGGTAGCGGATATCAGATTCAGTATGCATCCTCAAGCACGTTTAAAGATGCTAGTAAGGTGACGGTAAAAGACAACGCCAAAATAGCAAAGACAATCAAGAACCTTAGCGCAGGCGAGTCATATTATTTTAGGGTACGTGTCTACAAAGATACTACCGCATATGGACGGATTTATTCAAAATGGTGTTCGCCTGAGGATGTAACAGCGATAGAGTAAAGAAGATGTACTTATCAGCCACTTTATCTATCTTTATAAAAAGTTAAAAAATACGTAAATATTATGGTGACATAGGCACTGGGGTTTGTTATAATATAAAATGTTTTTATAATTGTGCAATCTGAGCCATAAGATACAGATGCAAAAACAATAACAGCAATGTTGTTCTCTATATGGTACTCGCAGTTATAATACACCGTCCTGCCTTCTTTTGTATTAATAAACTACATGCAAAGGACGGGGGGCAATAAAAGAACAGGAGGATGGGAATTGGTAAAAGACACGGTAAAGGCTGTTAAAAAAGCCGAGGCCGACGCTGCTACAATCGTTAAGAACGCTGAAGAAAAAAGCGTAACGATTATTGAACAGGCAAAAAATGAAGCCAGGCAAATCAAAGAGCAGCGCGAAAAAGAGGCACGCGATAGAGCCAAAGCGGCGCTTGACGAGGCCAAAAGACAGGGTGAGGCCGACCTTGAGGCTGCAAAGCAGACTGCAAATGAGAAGGTTGCAGAGTTAAAAAGCACTGCATCCGCAAGAATGGCTCAGGCATCACAGATGGTTATAGGCAGCCTGTTTTAGCAGTAAGTAACGTTGAAATTTCATAGAAAGGGAGGAAAGAGCGTATGGCAGTTTTGCAGATGCAACGATTCAGTATCTGCGCACTCAAGGAAAACCGCAAAGCCATACTTGAAGAGCTCCAGGCACTCGGGATTACTCAGATTGACAACTCACGCCTGCCGAAGAGAAAGTTCCTAAAGAAACAGGATACTCAAGACGCTCGTCAATTATTCGATAAGCGAATTCTTCAAGCGGAACATGCATTAGAAGTCCTAGACGAATATTGTCCTGTGAAATCTTCGATGCTTGCTATGTTTGAAGGCAAAGAATGGCTCGAGAAGGAACAATTTGATAAGACGGTTGAAAGAGCACCAGAGATTCTAAAAAAGGCCGCAGAGCTTGTCGCATTAAATAAAGAAATCTCCGACAAGACGGCGTCCATTCAGAAGATGGAGAACAGAATTGAAGCCTTGGCTCCATGGATGGAATATGATCTTCCGATTAATTTTACCGGGACGAAGTTGACCGAAGTTATGATCGGAACATTGCCGACGCAGATGACTTTAGATGAGATAAAAAAAGCTATCGCGGATAAGGAGTCAAAGCTTGATGCATACGAGATATACATTATTTCAACAGAGACCAATACAGTATATCTTGCAGGCATATGCCTTAAAGAAGAAGCGTTGGCATTTGAAGACGCACTTAGGAGCATTGGTTTTGCCAGACCCGCACAGGCGTCCAATGAGACACCGGCGGATCTTAAGGAGTCACTCCTTAAGCAGATTGAACAACTGAATACTGAAATAGAAGAAATAAAAGTCAAGATTGGCGATTATGCGGATTGCAGACATGATTTTATGGTTGTCTCGGATTACTACAGAACCAGATCTGACAAATATCAGGTTCTTGGCGATTTGCCGCAGTCAAAGTCGACATTCTTCATCAGCGGTTATGTGCCCGAAGAGGCAATACCTCTTATGAAAGAAAGGGTAATAGAACCGTATGAAGCAGTGCTTGACTTCCAGAAGATTAAAAAGAAAGAACAGCCGCCGGTATTGCTTTCGAACAACGGATTTTCTGATTGTGTAGAAGGCGTGGTGGCATCATTCGGACTTCCGCTCAAAGGAGAACTCGATCCGACAGTTATCACATCATTTTTCTACATTGTGTTTTTCGGAATGATGCTCTCAGATGCGGGATACGGATTGTTATTAGCGCTGGGATGCGCATTCTTATTGCTTAAGTTTAAGCATATGCCAAGCGGCCTAAAGAAGAGCATTAAGATGTTCTTCTGGGGAGGCGTATCGACGATTGTATGGGGAATATTGTTTGGAGGATTCTTCGGAAACCTGCTGGACATAGTACCAAGAATCTTCGGAAACGGCGACTGGGAAGCATACGAAGGTGCATGGGCACTTTGGTTTGTACCGCTTGAAAATCCTATGAAGCTTTTGATATGGTGTATTATTTTCGGACTTATTCATCTCTTTATGGGTATGGCGATTCATGCATGGGATCTATGCCGCAAGAAGAAAGTCTGGGATGCAATAAGAGAAGTGGGATTCTGGATGGCGTTTTTAGTAGGTCTTATCCTATTGCTTCTCCCCACATCTATTATGGCTTCAATACTTGGCACACAGATAGATTTGCCGAATGCTGTGGATAAACTTGCACTTGTGCTTACGATAGTAGGTGCTATCGGACTTTTGTTATTCACAGGCAAGAAGAGAAAACCGGGAATGAGAATAGCTTTAGGTGTTTACGAAATATACGGTATCACATCATGGCTTTCAGACATACTTTCATACTCGAGACTTCTTGCACTTGGTATGGCAACGGGCGTTATCGCATCCGTTATCAATCAGATAGGAACTATGCCGGGCAAGAGCGTTTTCGGATTTATCTTCTTTATAGTAGTACTTGTTATAGGTACACTTCTTAGCTTATTTATTAATACGCTGAGTGCGTACGTGCACACAAACCGTTTGCAGTACGTAGAGTTTTACGGAAAATTTTACGAGGGCGGTTCGGATCCTTTCGTACCGTTCACTAAGGAAACTAAATACATAGATATTAAGGAGGAAAAGAACAAATGGAATATTTAGGACTTGGTTTAGCACTTGCAGGTGCAGCATGTGCAGTGTTATTTGCCGGAGCCGGTTCTGCTATGGGTACCGGTATCGCCGGTCAGGCAGCAGCAGGGGTTATCTCAGAAGATCCCAGTAAATTCGCCAGAGTACTTATTATGCAGCTTCTTCCCGGTACACAGGGTATTTATGGACTGCTTGTAGGATTTATCGTGCTTTCAAACATCGGACTTCTTGGCGGTGATCCTGTAACAATGGATTGGACAACAGGACTTCTTTATCTTGGAGCTTGTATGCCTATAGCAATTGTTGGACTCGTTTCCGGTAGATTCCAGGGAATGACAGCGGCTGCTTCAATTGGTGTTATAGCAAGAAAGCCCGACCAGTTCGGACGTGCTATCCTCTTCCCTGCCATGGTTGAGACATACGCTATCCTTGCTCTTCTTGTTACAATCCTTGCAGTAGTTGCAATACCTCTTGGTTAATTATTGGATAACATTTAATCTGCAGGAATAATAAAAGGAGAGCTAAGGGATGACAGGAATAGAGAAAATTGTAAGTCGGATTCTTGAAGAAGCAAACAGCTTAGCTCAAAAAACAATTGATGAGGCAAATGCGAAAGCCAGAGCAATTACGGATGAGGCGCGCACTGAGGCAGACAAAACGGCAAATGCAATAGATGAACGCAGCAAAGTCGATGTTGCCAATTACAAAGAAAGAATAGTATCGGCAGCAGATACTCAGGCAAAAAAAGCGCTTCTTGAGGCTAAGCAGGAGCTCATTACTCAAGCGATTGAGAAAGCATATCAAGAGTTCTTAAATCAGGGCGATGCCTCATACTTTGATGCCATTATTAAATTAGTAGAACAGTATGCAGAGCCTGATAAAGGCGAGATATACTTCAATGCAAAAGATAAAGCAAGAATTAATCCGCAGGTAGAAGGCAGAATCAAAGATGCTGCCAAGAATGCAAAAGGTGAGCTTACATTTGCATCTGAGTCTCGTGATATAGAAGGCGGGTTCGTACTTGTTTATGGCGGAGTTGAGATTAATTGCTCAATCAGAGCTATATTTGATGCTAAGCAATCAGAGCTTCAAGATTTGGTACAGAAGAATTTATTTGCGTAGCCAAAGAAGTTAGGAGGTTATACTAATGGCGAATAACTTAAGCTATACTTTCGCGGTTGCGCGCATAAGGGCGCTAGAGTCGGCACTCTTTAATTCATCGGTAATAGAACAGCTTATAGCATGCAAATCAGAAGAAGCATGCATGCAGGTGTTAGCCGAGAAAGGCTGGGGAGATGTGGATACTCCGGCATCTGATTCGGAAGCGGTTCTTAAAGCCGAAGAAGAAAAAGCATGGGAGGTCATGAGACAGCTCGGAGTAGACCTTAAGGTCTTTGATGTACTGTTTTATCCGCACCTCTTCCATAACCTCAAAGCAGCTATCAAAGAAGTTTGCACCGAAGATGAGAATCCGGATATATTTTACGAGGATGCATCAATCGGCGGAGAGCAGATGGTAAAGATAGTTAAGGAGCGTAATTTTGCCGTGTTGCCACCTATTATGGCAAAAGCAGCAGAAGAGGCGTACGATACGCTTCTCCACACAAGAGACGGCCAGTTGTGTGACATTATCATAGACAGAGCTACTCTTGATGCTATATATGAAACGGGCAAGAACTCCGACGAGGATATAATAAGAGATTATGCCGAATCAATAGTAGCGGTTACGGATATCAAGATCGCTATAAGATGTGCCAGAATCGGTAAGCCTCTCGATTTCGTGCAAAGAGCGCTTGCAAAGTGTACATCGCTTAGTGCGGATGAGCTTGCAAGAGCTGCAATTAACGGAGAAGAGGCGGTACGTTCATACCTGATGAATACGGCATATGCCGGAGCAGCTGCGGCACTTGAGGAGTCATTATCCTCATTTGAAAGATGGTGTGATAACAGAATAATCTACACTATTAAGCCTCAACAGTATGCTTCATTTTCGGTAGGGCCATTGGTTGCGTACGTACTGGCGAGAGTAAATGAAATAAAGACGGTTAGAATAATACTATCCGGCAAGGCTAATGGCCTTTCGGAAGAATCTATCCGGGAAAGGGTAAGGGAAATGTATGTATAAAGTAGCGGTAATGGGTCCTTATGACAGCATATACGGATTCGCCACCCAGGGCTTTGATATATTTGCCGTATCCGGGCCGGAAGATGGAAAAGAAAAACTTGACAGTCTGGCTGTATCGGATTATGCAGTCATATACATTACAGAAGGACTTGCAAAACAGATGGAGAGCGAAATAGAAAAGTATAAGCTTTCCCTAATGCCCGCAATTATCTTAATACCCGGTGTTTCAGACAACACGGGCGAAGGCGTGGAAAATGTTAAGAAGTCCGTAGAACAGGCAGTCGGCTCCGATATCCTGTTCGGAAATGAATGAAAGGAGTAATTAGATTAGATGAGCAGTACAGGAATAATCAAAAAGGTCGCAGGACCGCTGGTTATCGCTTCCGGTATGCGCGATGCAAACATGTCTGACGTAGTACGTGTCAGCAAACAGCGTCTTATCGGAGAAATCATCGAGATTCATGGTGATGAGGCATCCGTACAGGTTTACGAAGAGACCTCAGGCCTTGGCCCCGGTGAACCGGTAGAGTCCCTTGGAGTTCCGATGTCAGTTGAACTTGGACCCGGACTTATCAGCAGTATCTATGACGGAATACAAAGACCTCTTGATGATATCATGAAGGTATCAGGAAATAACTTGGCACGTGGTGTCGAAGTTGCTTCACTTAAGAGAGACAAGAAGTGGGAATTCGTTCCTACGGCAGAAGTTGGTGACGAAGTAGAAGGCGGAGACATCATAGGAACCGTTCAGGAGACTGAGCTGATAGAGCAAAAAATCATGGTTCCCAACGGAATCAACGGTAAGATCAAGTCGATTCGCGCAGGCGAGTTTACCGTAGAAGAAGTTGTAGCAGTTGTTTCAACAGACGACGGTGACAAAGAACTGACACTTATGCAGAAGTGGCCGGTTCGTGTGGGCAGACCTTACAAGAAAAAACTTAACCCTGACGTACCTTTAATTACAGGGCAAAGAGTAGTAGATATGTTTTTCCCGATTGCAAAAGGCGGTGTAGCAGCTGTCCCGGGACCATTCGGAAGCGGCAAGACAGTAATACAGCATCAGCTTGCAAAATGGGCAGAAGCAGATATCGTCGTATATATCGGTTGCGGCGAGCGTGGTAACGAGATGACGGACGTTCTTAACGAGTTCCCTGAACTTAAGGATCCTAAGACCGGCAAGTCTCTTATGGAAAGAACAGTACTTATTGCAAACACATCAGATATGCCGGTTGCGGCACGTGAGGCTTCAATCTACACAGGAATTACCATAGCAGAGTATTTCCGTGATATGGGCTATTCGGTAGCTCTTATGGCAGACTCTACATCACGTTGGGCAGAGGCACTTCGTGAGATGTCAGGACGTCTCGAAGAGATGCCCGGTGAAGAAGGTTATCCTGCTTACCTTGGTAGCCGTCTTGCAGAGTTCTATGAAAGAGCCGGACGTGTAATATCAGTCGGTAAGGAAGGAAGAGAGGGAGCGCTCTCTGTTATCGGAGCCGTATCGCCTCCGGGTGGTGATATATCAGAGCCGGTATCACAGGCAACACTTCGTATTGTCAAGGTGTTCTGGTCACTTGATTCAGCACTTGCATACCAAAGACATTTCCCGGCTATTAACTGGCTTACCAGCTACTCGCTCTACATTGACAACCTTAGCGGTTGGTTCAACGAGAACGTATCACAAGAGTGGATGCAAGGTCGTCAGAAAATGATGAACATCCTTCAGGATGAAGCATCACTTAACGAAATCGTGCAGATGGTAGGTATGGATGCTCTTTCAGCATCAGACAGAATCAAGATGGAGGCGGCAAGGTCAATCCGTGAGGATTTCCTTCATCAAAACTCCTTCCACGATATAGATACTTACACATCGCTTGAAAAGCAGTTCTATCTGATGAAGCTTGTTGTAGCTTTCTATGATCAGGCTGATGAAGCGCTAAAAGAAGGCGCATCGCTTAATGATTTAATTTCTCTTACAGTAAGAGAGCAGATAGGTCGTTACAAATATACAGAAGAAAAAGACATAAAAGCAGAATACGATAGAATTTCGCAGGAGCTTACCAGACAGATCGCATCAGCAAAAGGAAAGGGGGCAGCTTAAGTAATGCCAAGAGAATATAAAACAATACAAGAAGTTGCCGGCCCTTTGATGCTGGTTAAAGGAGTATCAAACGTATCATATGATGAGCTCGGTGAGATTGAACTTTCAGACGGTACCAGAAGAAGATGCAAAGTCTTAGAGATTAACGGAGATGAAGCGCTTGTACAGCTCTTTGAAAATGCCGCAGGAATTAACCTTGATTCATCAAAGGTTCGTTTCTTCGGACACAGCCTTGAGCTTGGCGTATCTGAAGATATGCTCGGACGTGTCTTTGACGGAATGGGTAATCCGATAGATGACGGACCGCAGATTTTGCCGGAGATGAGACTCGATATTAACGGCTTGCCGATGAACCCGGCTGCCAGAAACTATCCTTCGGAGTTCATTCAGACCGGAATTTCCGCTATTGACGGACTTAACACGCTGGTTAGAGGACAAAAGCTTCCTATCTTCTCGGCATCAGGTCTTCCGCATGCTCAGCTTGCTGCACAGATTGCCAAGCAGGCAAAGGTTCGCGGCAAAGACGAAAAATTCGCCGTTGTATTTGCAGCAATGGGTATCACATTTGAAGAGGCTAACTTCTTCACACAGTCATTTACCGAGACAGGTGCTATAGATAGAACTGTTCTGTTTATAAACCTTGCAAACGACCCTGCCGTAGAGCGTATTTCAACGCCTCGTATGGCACTTACTGCAGCTGAATTCTTAGCATTTGAGAAGAACATGCACGTGCTTGTTATTCTTACAGATATTACTAACTACGCAGATTCACTTCGTGAGGTATCTGCAGCTCGTAAGGAAGTTCCCGGACGTAGAGGATATCCCGGATACATGTACACTGACCTTGCTCAGATGTACGAACGTGCCGGTCGTCAAAGAGGCAAAGAAGGATCAATTACCATGATTCCGATTCTTACCATGCCTGAGGATGACAAGACTCATCCTATCCCTGACCTTACAGGATACATTACTGAGGGACAGATTATCCTTTCAAGAGAGCTTTACAGAAAAGGTCTTCAGCCGCCGGTTGACGTGTTGCCGTCACTGTCTCGTCTTAAAGACAAGGGTATTGGCGAAGGCAAGACAAGAGAAGATCACTCCAGCACGATGAATCAGCTTTTTGCAGCTTATGCTCGTGGTAAAGAGGCAAAAGAGCTTATGGTTATCCTTGGTGAAGCCGCTCTTTCAGATATGGATCTTATCTATGCTAAATTTGCAGATCAATTCGAAGAAAAATACGTATCACAAGGATACACTACAGACAGAAGCATTGAAGAGACCTTGGAGATTGGATGGGAACTTCTTAGAATCCTACCAAGATCAGAGCTCAAACGTATCGATGACGATATGCTCGACAAGTACTATGACAAGCAGTAGCTGGAGGTGAGAATATGGCTGGATCTCAGGTCAATCCTACCCGAATGGAGCTTACCAGACAAAAAGGCAAACTGGCTACGGCTGTACGTGGGCACAAGCTCTTAAAGGACAAGCGTGACGAGCTTATGCGCCAGTTCCTTGATTTGGTAAGGGAGAATATGGACCTTAGACTCAAGGTCGAAGAAGGCATTAAAAGAGCCAACACCAATTTCGTCATAGCCAAAGCGTCAATGTCGGAAGAAGAGATGCACACAGCTCTTATGGCACCAAAGCAGGAGGTCTTAATTGACCCTGCCAAGAAGAATGTTATGAGTGTAGATATTCCGGAGTTTGCGTTTAAAACAAGGACCGCAGATGAAGGTGACATCTATTCTTACGGTTTTGCTTATACCTCAAGCGACTTAGATGATGCTGTAAAATCTCTTGCAGATGTTCTGCCGGATATGCTAAGGCTCGCTGAAATAGAAAAAGCGTGCCAGCTGATGTCGACGGAAATCGAGAAGACAAGGCGTCGTGTTAACGCCTTGGAATATGTGGTTATACCGCAGACGCGAGAGAATATCAAATACATCAGTATGAAGCTTGACGAAAATGAGCGTAGTACTCAGATTCGACTTATGAAGGTCAAAGATATGATGCTCGAAGCCGAGCACCACTATTCGGAAAAAGAAGCAGGCTACGCAGTGCCTGTTGGATAACAATAAAGGAATCCGCCCATGGGCGGATTCCTTTATTTGTTCTGATTTGTTCAAATAACTGGAGTGAAATATACATTGCTATCTACATAAACCCATCATACGTCATACATATCCATACCATCCTTTCGACCAAAATGGAATTCAATTACATTTTAGACGGATGTTGTTTTTCGCTCAAGTGTTTGAGCGCAGTGTTTACGTGTTCGTGAGGAAGAAGAGAAGCGGATTCTGAATGTCCGCTTTACAGACTCTAAGAAATTCTTAACGGAGATAGCGTGTGGGCGGCCCAAAGGGGAGCAAATTATAATATGACTCATCCTAAACAGCTAAAATGTGTATAAGGGATGCATAGCGAATAGACGAGCTTGGGGGAAATGCATCCCAAAAGGAAGAAAAGAGCAAAAGGGATGCATAGCGAATAGACGGGCTTGGGAAAAATGCATCCCAAAACCGAAAAAGGCCAAAAGGGATGCATAGCAAAAAACAGATTCTCTATTGATATACTTTAAGAATAATAAAGACGGCTTGTTGCCGTATCAATACAGAGTCCCATATATTACAACTATCCCGTATATGCGATAATAATGCTTAAAGTAGCGGCGCATAAACCGTAAGTAGCTGTTTTAATGGGAAATTTCTTTAATATAAGAAACATATAAAAAAACATATGTATATACCGGTTTTTTGCTCCTTGTTTTAGCGCTTCCGCTTATGCTTATGACAGGGTGTTCTTATGACCGTAAATATCCAAGAGGATTGCGATTTTTTACTTTACCCGGTTGCATCAGGTGGTCTGCTTTACTTCCGCTCATTATGCGTTGTCAGCCCATTCCTATGATGATATAATACACTTTGTAAGATTAAAGCTTTTAGAGCTTAATGGGAGGTTATTTCGTGGAGAATATGCGCAAAATCCATTTTTTGTTACTAATCATTTTTATAGCGCTTTTTGTGGGGTTTACATATCTGCTTACCACATATGATATACAGGCCGTGGGGCCAAGTAATAGCGCTGTTGGCCTTGCGACAATCAACAGTGCATTTCACAATATGTTTCCATACAATGAAGGGCTATACAAACTTACTAAGTATTTAGGATACTTGCAGATGGTTATAGCAGCTTTTTTTGTGTTGCTTACCTTCTTGGAGTTGCTGCGCGCAAAAAGCATCAAAAAAGTTGATTATGACCTTAAGGCGACTCTGCTTGCATATGTTATGACTGCAGCTGTATATGTTGCATTTGAAAAGTTTATAATTAACTATAGACCGGTAGATTTAGGAGAGGGGCTAGAAGCTTCGTATCCTTCATCACATACATTGATTGCGGTAGTTGTTATCGGAACCACTATTTCACTTATAAGAAATAGATTTACGCAGGGAGGCGGACTTAACTTTGTCTGTATTGTCCTATTTGCCATAGGAGCAACAAGCGTAATAGGAAGAATGTTTTGCGGGGTACACTGGTTTACTGATATAGTAGGCGCAGCGCTTGTTGCTATGGTAATTGTCCTTGTGTTTGAGGTTATATGCGATAACGCCAGGATCAAAAAAAGCTACTATTAATTTACGAGGAGGAAAATTATGGGAAAGAAAGTTGGAGTTAGCATGGAAGAGAAGGCTCTTCCTTATTACAAGTATTTTGTACAGGATCTTGCGCCTGTGCCGGCTGAAAAGCTTGAGATTCTAAAAAACGGACCCCAGGATCCAAAGTCTCTTATATCTTTTGATGAAAAAGATTTATTCTTAAAGGGTGAAGATGGCGACTATTGCCAATGCGGTTTCGGAGTAAGAGAAGATGGAATAGGAGTAGTGTGCAATACCACATATATGCCGAACGTGACATCCCAAATGCTCGATTGGTGGTTCCCGTGGCATTCTGTAGGCTCGGATCTTAGGTATAAGATTTGGGATCCCGAGGATCATTATTTTGCCAGAGCTGATAAGGCCGATTATGTATGTGATCCAAATGTCCCAATGAATGAGAAAACATGGGGAGTATGTCATTACATATTAGAGGATGTAGGAGGTGGGCCTGATTTTCTTAAGCTTTGCTTTATGAAGCCGACGGATTTCGGGTATTCGGACGGAATAGTCGGAACCGATAAATGTCAGTCGATGGTCTGCGCAATAGGAGACAGCACAGTTGCGGCTGCTATGACGCACAAATGGTATCCGTATGAGGATGGCGTAATGTTCTGCTCGAGATTTTGGATAGGATACAAGTATAATGAAGGAAAGATTGTAAGGGCGCTGCCGCCGGATGCGTCTGTTCCGCCATTTGTACCGCAGGGATTGTTTAATCATAATATCGTAGAATTTACAAATCTTGCAGCTATTCTCCCGTCGGTTTATGAGGAGGAAAAGCACAATATGTAGTTGTAAGTGGTTGCTAACATTACGAAATCTAGACAGCGACAATACCCCAGGCTTGACATATACAATTTAATGTGGTAAAATCACAAAGTGTTTTAGGTAGCACTCAGAGGGATTTTATATATGAGGGGTGTGGCCGCACTTACACATTTGATTAACACATTATAGCGGGCGCAAAGGAGGTTTATGTCATGTCTAATTCGGATTTTTGCAAGGTGCGCGAGTCTGTGCGCTCTAAGATTGGCAGCAAGGTTGTTATTAAGCAGGATCGTGGTAGGAACAGGATTGAGATCCAGGAAGGAATCTTACAGGATGCATATCCCAGTGTTTTTACCATCTTAGTAGACAGCAGGAGGGATGACAATCCTCCGCAGCTTTTATCATTTAGCTATATTGATATCATTACCAAAGAGATTAGGATGAAGCTTTGCTGATTAAATATTGATATTCAGCTCCCGAGTCGATAGATTCGGGAGTTTTCGTTTTTATTAGTGTTGAGAAATCAGGGGAAATGACGTATACTGTTAAAGCTATGAACAAAAATAATACAGACAATAAATCAAATTTTTTTGCCTCGGTTTCGAGGATGAAATATATAGATCGCTGGGCACTTATGAGAAATTCCTGGCCGGAGAATTTGAGTGAGCATTCGCTTGAAGTGGCTATTATAGCACATGCTCTTTGCGTGATAGGAAATGTCAGATTTGGCAAGAATCTTAACGCCGACAGGGCCGCTGTAGCAGGGATGTATCATGACTGCGCGGAGATACTCACAGGCGATATGCCTACTCCGATTAAGTATTACAGTGAAGAGATTACGGACGCTTATAAGAAAGTAGAAGCTGTAGCAGAACAGACTATACTTAAGAAATTACCGGAAGATATCAGACCTGTATATGAGAAGATATTCTTCTCATCCGACGATGAAAATGAAGAATATATGAGGAAACTGGTTAAGGCTGCCGACAAGATTAGTGCACTTATCAAATGCATCGAGGAAGAAAAGTCCGGAAATACCGAGTTTAGAAGCGCGCGCGCTACCATAGGAGCGGCGGTTGATGCGCTTTGCGCCAAGATGCCGGAAGTGGATGAATTTGTTGGAGAATTCATGCCTTCGTACGAGAGTACATTAGATGAGATGAGTTGATGTTATGGAATATGAAATGACCCCAAAAGATGAGTATTTGGCGCTTCTTTCGCAGGCGCTTTTCGGCAGGATGAAACAATCTGCAATTAATGCTCAGATCAGATATTATGAGAATTATATTTTAGAGCAGGTCGCAAAAGGCGAAGATGAGCAGCAGGTTTTGGAAAAGCTTGGAAGCCCTCAGGCGCTGGCCAAATCTTTGTGCCAGTTTGATAAAATAAAACCTGCCGGCGAAGAAGTGATAGTAGAGCCTGCAAGAAAAAATCGCTTTTTTGAAGCTTCAAAAAGCCGCGGATTTAACATGACGGATGAAGATAAATACGCTAAAAATCAGTCCTCATCAAATGAGAGAAGCTACAGCGAAAACGACCAGTACTTAGAAGGCTACAATGGGGTAAAGGCCGAATTTGATAAAGAAGAGGGCTGGAAAGTAGAGATAGGCGGATTTAGGCTTAACAGCTGGTATGGAACTCTGCTTATAGCAGGTGTTATAATTGCAATTTATATTATTATTAATGTGTTAAGATGAATAGATTTGATATAGCAGTGCCTTGTCATTTCGGACTTGAGGCGGTATTAAAAAGAGAAATATATGATTTGGGATATGATATAAAGCGCGTAGAGGATGGCAGAGTCACCTTTGAGGGAGATGAGCAGGCTATATGCAGAGCGAATATAGGCCTTAGAAGCGCGCAAAGAGTCATGCTTGTTGTGGGAAGAGGAAAATGCACAACATTTGATGAACTTTTTGAATTTGTAAAGTCACTTCCCTGGGAGAATTATCTTCCGAAGAATGCCAAATTCTGGGTAAAGAAAGCCTCGGGGATTAAGAGCAGATTGTTTTCGCCATCAGATATACAGTCTATTGCAAAAAAGGCAATGGTTGAGAGGATGAAGGGCGCATACGGACTGGTTCATTTTCCCGAAGATGGGGATGAATACCCTGTAAGAATATTTATCTATAAAGATGAGGCGCTTATAGCACTTGATACATCCGGAGAGTCGCTCCACAAGAGGGGATATCGCCTTCAGGCAGGCAAAGCCCCGATATCGGAATCGCTTGCGGCAGGGCTTATATCGCTGACTCCCTGGAAAGATGACAGGATACTCATTGATCCTTTTTGCGGAAGCGGAACCATTCCGATAGAAGCGGCTATGATGGCAGCAAATATTGCGCCTGGAATGAATAGAAGTTTCACATCGCAGCGCTGGACGAATTTTATCGATCCGATTTTATGGAAGGATGCTTTTGAAGAAGCGCATGACCTTATCAATACCGACATAAAGACTAATATCCAAGGATATGACATAGATGGCTCGGTGCTTGACGTTGCAAGGCAGAATGCCAGCCGAGCCGGAGTGTCGTCTTTAATACATTTTCAGCAAAGGGATGTAGCTGATCTTAAGAGTTCTAAGAAGTATGGCTTTATCATCACCAATCCGCCATATGGAGAAAGAATTGGATTCGATGCCAACTTAAAAGCTCTCTACAAGACATTTGCAGAAGCTATGGACGGTCTTGATTGTTGGTCGACCTACCTTATCACTTCGTTTGAAGATGCACAAGACGCAATAGGCAAGAAAGCTACTAAGAACCGCAAGATATATAACGGTATGATTAAGACTTATTTTTATCAATATATAGGAGAAAAACCACCGAGACGAAAGAAGCATGAAGAACGTTAAATCATTTGTAATACTGGGTATAATTGTGCTGCTTTTGGCGCTTTTTTCTATGTATTATTCAAATGCTGCAACCTATAAGATTGAGGCATATGGCGAGGCGAATATACAAGAAGATATTTTTAACCCGCTGATAGCAAAGAGCGTTAACACAAAGGCACTTTCATTGACATCGGGCGATTATACAATCAGGCAGACCGATGGCATTTATATGAATGAACAGATGCAGCTGATGATTCCGTCAGATAAGATTATGGAGCTGTTTAGCTGCAGCGCTGAGCTTTACAATAACAAAAAACTTGTTATAAAGAAGTACGATACTACTCTGATATTTTATTTAAATAAAACAGAATATGAGCTTAATGGGAAAAAATATGATACTAAGATCGCCCCTACCAAAAAGGACGGATGCTTTTATGCGCCCGCAAATATCATTGCCGATGCGCTTGAATATGAATATGTGTGGAGTATAGATGACAACGTGGCTACGCTGACAAATGTATCTAAAAAGAAGTCTATTGTACCATCGAGCTATGATTTGAGGGATGAAGACAGAGATACTGATATTTTTGATCAGGGAAGATACGGAACGTGCTGGGCGTTTTCTGCGATAACATCAATAGAGAGTATATTATCACCTGAAGAGAGTGTTTCGTTTTCTGTAGATCATATGAGCATCAGCAATAGTTTTGCGGCTTCGCAAAATGAAGGCGGCGACTATACGATGGGTATGGCGTATCTTGCAGCCTGGCAAGGCCCTGTCTATGAAAAGGATGACCCATACGGTGACAATAAAAGTGACGACTCTTTAGAAGCTGTAAAGCATGTGCAGCAAATGCAGCTTATTGAAGATAAGGACTACGAGACGATAAAAGAATATGTAATGCTTTACGGAGGGGTACAGACCTCGTTATATAACAGCCTTTCCAATAGCTTTTCCGGCAACGAATACTATGACAGAAATACAAGCGCATACTACTATTACGGAAGCGAGCGCCCCAATCATGACGTTGTGATTATAGGGTGGGATGATGATTATCCGAAGGAGAATTTTGCGACGCTGCCGGAGGATGACGGTGCATTCATTTGCCAGAACAGCTGGGGCTATGAATTCGGAGAAAACGGATATTTCTATGTGTCCTATTATGATACGGATATCGGACTTAATAATGTAGCATATACAAGAATAGATGATAGTGACAATTACGACAACATTTACCAGACGGATCTGTGCGGCTGGGTAGGACAGATAGGATATGGCAGCGACGGAGTATATGGTGCAAATGTCTATCATGCATCATCCAAGCAGGATGTATGCGCTGCAGGTTTTTATGCAACCGGAGAAAACACCGAATATGAGATTTACATCTGCGCTAACTATAAACGCAAGTCGTCACTGAAAAAAGCTCGTCTTGCAGCCTCCGGTACGTTAGATAAAGCCGGATACTATACGATAGATTTTGATAGAAACATAAGAGTAAAAAAAGGCCGGGATTTTGCAGTGATTTTGCATATAGCCACAGAAGATGAAGAGCATCCGCTTGCCATTGAATACAATGCAGATGAGGCAACCGAAGATGTCGATCTAAAAGACGGCACCGGATTTATCAGTATGAGCGGCGAAAAGTGGGTAGATATAGAGGAAGGATATTCCTGCAATATTTGCCTGAAGGCATTTACCAATAACGTCGATGAAGATGATTGATCGGAGATAGATTAGTGTGAGCATCAGAAAATTAAAGTTAATAGCGATGGCGTTTTTGCTGGTTTCTGTTTTAGGCGGTGCGCTAATCATTGTTATGTATCATAATCACGACAAGATGATTGCATTTGCCAAAGAAAAAGAAGAATTAAAAAAGCTTGACTCTTTAGAACTTCTTGAGTATTATACCGAGCAGATAAAGCTCAACAAAGAGATCTCCGAGTTTGAGCAGCAGCTTAGAATTGAACTTCCGGGCGGCGTGAGCGCTGATGATGTAGAGTATAAATGCAATTATATAGAAAATACCATCACTATAAAAATACCGACAGATGATGTTGATTATTTTTATGATTATCCCATGATTGGAAAGAGCGATAAGCTAAAAGACCTTTCACTTGCAGCAGACGGAGAATATGCTGTTATAGAGGCTTACTGCGACAATGTTTACGAGGCGGTGGCTGAGCAGATAAAAGGGCACAAAGAATACGTTTACGTAGATTTTGTTAAGCCTTCGGACCTTTACGACAAGGTTGTGGTCATAGATGCCGGGCATGGAGACAATGACCCGGGCGCCGTCGAGGATGGAACAAACGAAAAAGATATAAATCTTGATATCATGCTTGAGCTTAAGGCACTTTTGGATGAGCAGGATGAAATCAAGGTTTACTATACGAGAACCGACGATTCCAACCCGTCTTTGGCACAAAGAGTTAATCTTGCAAATGGTGCAGGCGCCGATTATTTTATCAGTATACATAATAATACTATGAGCTATTCTTCTGCATCCTATGTAAATGGAACAGAAGTTATGTATAATGAAAATTTTGAAGGCGATACGAACCGGTCAAAAGAGCTTGCAACATTATTTGCAGATGAAGTATCGAGTGCATTTTCAAGTACGAATTTGGGCTTAGAAGAAGGCAGCAGCATTTATATTATCAGAACAGCTAATATGCCGATGGCACTGATTGAGGTTGGATTTATGTCAAATAGCGCAGAGCTTGCAAAGCTTAATGAGAAAATATATCAAAGAAAAGTAGCGCTTGCAATGTATGATGCAATATTTAAAGCGTATGAACAAGGAGTATGACATGAAGGGCAAGATTGTATTTGCAACATCAAATATGGGTAAAATGGATGAGATCAAGGATATTATGAAGGGAATGGATTATGAAATCATTTCCATGAAAGAGGCCGGGATAGATGTTGATATTGATGAAAATGGAACAACATTTGAAGAAAATGCTCTTATAAAAGCAAGAGCGGTTGCCGCATATACGGATGCCATAGTGCTGGCCGATGATTCGGGACTTGAGGTGGACGCGCTAGGCAAAGAGCCGGGAGTAAAATCTTCTAGATATTTGGGAACAGATACGCCATACGAGACGAAGAATGCCACTATTATATCGAGGCTTGAAGGAGTGGCAGATGAAGATAGGAGCGCCAGGTTTGTCTGCGCTATAGCGGCGGTATTTGCCGATGGAAGCGAAAAGGTTGTAAGAGGAACCATAGAAGGGCGCATAGGCTATGAGAGTGCAGGAGACAATGGATTTGGCTATGATCCGATATTCTATGTGCCGGAATATGGCTGCACCACGGCACAGCTCTCAACAGAAGTGAAGAATGAAATCAGCCATAGAGGCAAGGCTCTAAGAAAAATG
>CAJOPM010000037.1 GCA_905236225.1 uncultured Eubacterium sp. | reverse complement strand
TTGATGCGCACGGATTCGGACAGGAATTTGTCTGCTGAAGCAGACCCGAATCCGGCGCGCAAGACTCGCGAGCGAGTCTTGACTATGTGTATTTGACTAAAGCCAAAGAAAACCTTCACCTCTTAGAAAAGCGCAGGAGGGTTAGCGGCAATTTTGGCTCAGTCGTGGGTTAGGGTGAGATATTTATGAATAAGATTATCAGGTCACTTTCAAAAAAGGCTATAGCGCTAATATGTGTCGGTATTGTCTTAAATATTATGGGGTGTGGCATTGTCACAAGGTATAGTGTCCCGCTGTTTTTGGATAATATAGGCACGTTTTTGGTGTCGGTATTGCTTGGCCCTTTGCCGGGAGCTTTTACAGGCGCTGCCTATAATATCATTATGGGCTTTTTTAATCGCTATGATGCGCTTTATGCAATTGTTAGTATATGTGGGGCGTTTGTAGTAGGCAGATTGCTTTGCGACAAAGAACGGGTGGACTCGTTTAGGATTGTAGCTACGAGTGTTCTTGCAGGTATAGTTACTGTCGCAGCATCCACGCCTCTAAATATGGTATTGCAATCAGGATTTACAGGCAACGAGTGGGGAGATGCCTTTGTTGAAATGCTTTCCGAGAGCATTAATATCAAACTCTTTTGTTGTATTATGGGGGAACTTATAGTTAATATTCCCGACAAGATTCTTACACTTCTGTTGGTAATGGCCGCGCTTGCCTTATTTAGAAAAGCGAATTTCCTTTTTAAAGAAGAAATAGATAATGATCATAACAAAGCAGATGCAAAAAAACTGCTGTCTGTTGTTTTGCTTGTATGTATAATTCCGCTTGGCCTTACGGATATAGTAAGCGCTGATGAAGATACAGATGCAACTGTAGAAAAAAGCGTAGATTTTGGAGCGGATTATGCTTATACGAATTATGGAACTTCCGATGGCCTTAGTTCGGCAGAAATAAATGCTATAGCCCAGACAAATGATGGTTATATATGGGCAGGAGCATATTCGGGACTCTACTTATATGATGGTACAACATTTGAAAAAGTAAATCTGGATAGCAGGATAACAAATGTTATAGATCTGTTTACGGACTCAAACGGAAGACTATGGATAGCAACAAACGATTGCGGAGCGGCATGCTACGATCCTTATATAGAAGAAATTAAGTTCTTTAGCACAAAGGAAGGTTTGTGTTCAAACTCCGTAAGAAGTATTTGTGAAGACGAAGACGGCAATATCTATCTGGCGACGTCATCATATTTGTGTAAAATGACGCTCAAAGAAGCTGATATGGTTTCTGACAGAAGCAAGGCTCTTAAGCTTAGCACTATAATGATTTATGATCAGTATTCTTCTATCAACTATGTAGGTTCGCTATCATCTATAGGAAATGGCAGAATTTGCGGAGTTACAGGTGAGGGCAGTCTGTTTATGCTGATGGGCGATAAGCTGAAGTTTTCAAAAGTCTGCGAGGATGAAGGAGTATCATATACATCTCTTGCCTTTAATGATAAAAGCAGTGTTTTGGTTGGGACAACCGGCGGATATGTGCAGGAGGTTATGATATCAAGTCTGGGATTTACCGTAAATAATACGTACAACCTCAAAGGACTCGAGGCTGTAGATGAAGTTTTGTATTCAAACAGTTTTGCCGGTTATTTTTTTGCATGTGAAAATGGCTTCGGCTACATATCTGAAGGAGGAGAGGTTCAAAACATAACTACGGATGATTTTAGCGTAGCAATTTCTGATGTAATTATAGATAAGCAAAGTGATATATGGTTTGCATCATCTAAGCAAGGCATTTTGAAACTTTCTAAAAATCCTTTTACCGATTTGTTTGAAGAAGATCAGATAAAAAGGAGCGCTGTAAATGCTGTATTGTATAACGACGGAGCCCTATATGTCGCTACCGATGAAGGAGTCGTCAAAATCGGAAAAGATAAAGGTGGCATAGAGCAAAATGTTTTAGATGAATTTGACGGGATTAGAGTGCGGCATATCATGAGGGATAGCAAAGGAGATTTTTGGTTATCTACTTATGAAGAAGACGGTCTTGTCAAAATCAGCAAAAAGGGCGATATAAAAACATTTACAGAGAGTAATTCGGATATTGTTGGTGACAGATTTAGATTTGCAATTGAACTTAATGACGGAAGGATACTTAGCGCATCATCTTCGGGGCTAAACTTTATTGAGAATGATAAAGTGCAGCTTACGATAGCTGAAGAGAATATGAGCGTACCAAAGGCGCTAAGCGCCGTTCAGGATGAAGACGGAACCATTTGGGTATCTACCGATGGCGGTGGTATATATACGATAAAGGATGATGTTGTTACAGAACATTTTGGAGCCGAGTCGGGCCTTGAATCACAGGTGGTTATGAAGATAGTGCCGTGCCAAGGCGGCAGAATTTATGTTGCGAGCAATGGACTATATTATCATGAAGACAATAAGGATATCAGAAAACTTGAAAATTTTCCGTATACCAACAATTATGATGTTTATATAAGAGAGGACGGCACTACATTTGTTACTTCGAGTGCGGGAATTTTCGTAACAAGCCTTGAAAATCTTCTTGCCGATAAGAACGAATATAATTGCGCGCTTTTAGGAGCAAACAGAGGGCTTAGAACAACACTTACAGCAAACGCATGGGATACGGTAAATGAAGATGTAATGTATCTGTGCTGCACAGACGGAGTTAGATCTTTTAATCTTATAACATATGAAGAGTTTGATCTGCATTATCAGATTGTATTGCGAGAAGTGGAAAAAGAAGGCTTATATATTAGTCCCGTAAACGGTGTATATAATATACCTGCCGGAAGCGGGCAAATCACGGTAACACCGGCATTGCTTAATTATACGATTTCCGATCCGCTGCTATCGATACAACTTGAAGGAAGTGACAAAGAGCCGATTTATATCAGGCAATCGGAACTTGCGACTATATATTACCCGGAGCTTTCATTTGGAGATTATCAGTTAGTGATAAAGGTACTTAATGATTCAGGGACAGATGTGATAAAAGAGACGTCTTTTTTGTTTAGGAAAGAGGCAAAGCTATATGAGAGGATATATTATAAGATATATTTAATAGCGTCATTTTCATTTATGTTGATATTTGTTGTATGGCTGATTGCAAAGATGGGAAATATGGCGCTTATTAACAAACAGTATAATCAAATTCGTATGGCAAAAGAAGAGGCCGAAAATGCAAATTCTGCAAAAACACGTTTTGTAGCACAGATATCCCATGAAATCAGAACCCCAATAAATGTTGTCTTGGGAATGGATGAGATGATACTGCGTCGAAACAAAGACCCTGAGATCAAGGGATATGCTGCTGATATATATAATGCGGGAAATACTCTATTAGCGCTTGTTAACGATATTCTTGATTCTGCCAGGATAGAATCGGGTAAGATGGAGATTAATCCAATCGAATATGAGCTTGCCAATCTTATCTATGACGTGGTAAATACTACCAAGATTAGAGCAAGACACAAAGATATCAAGATAATAACAGATATAAGTCCGGCTCTTTGCAAAAGGCTCTGCGGAGATGATATAAGAATTAAGCAAATCATTACTAACCTTCTTACAAATGCCGTAAAATATACTTTGCAGGGAACAGTATGGCTTAGAATGGACGGTCAGATTATTGAAGATAATCTTAAAATGCATATAGAGGTAGAAGATACCGGAATAGGAATTAAAGAAGAAGACATACCGAAGCTGTTTGGAGAATACGAAAGAATACAAGAGGGAGCAAACCGCGGTATTGAAGGAACAGGTCTTGGAATGAATATAACCAATAAACTGTTAAAGCTTATGGATTCAAAGCTTGAGGTAAAGAGTATTTATGGACAAGGCTCGAAGTTTTCATTTGAACTTGTGCAAAAAATTGTTGATTATACACCGATGGGAGACTATGAAGAAGCAGCAAAAGCGCAGGCTTTAGATGTGGATGAAGCACTCGCCTTTATTGCGCCTGATGCCAGGATTCTGGTTGTTGATGATAACGCTATGAACAGGAAAGTGTTTAAAAGTCTGCTTACTCCGACCAAGATACAGATTTTTGATGCTGCATCGGGCAATGAAGCGATAAATAAAGCGAGCAGATGCTTATATGATATCGTATTTATGGATCATTTGATGCCCAATATGGATGGAGTAGAGACACTAAACAAAATCCGGCAGATTGAAGGATATAAAAATATTCCTGTCATAGCACTTACTGCAAACAGAGGAGCGCAATGTGAAGAAGAATATTTATCATATGGCTTCGACGGATATTTGACGAAGCCTATCTCGGTTATGCAGTTAGAAGAAATAATAAAAAATAAACTTCCCACCGATTTGATAGAGCCGATTATAAATGAAGAATTAAATGATCAAATACAAAATATTCAAAGTAATCAAAGACCGGACGATTTACCGCAGGTAAACGGACTTGATTGGGATTATGCATGGATACATATTCCTGACATAGAAATTTTAAGAGTTGCACTTAGTACATTTTACGACAATATATCTTTGCAGGCATCTAAACTTGATGATTGCTATATGCAGCTTGTTCCCAAAGTGGGAAATAAATCAAAGGTCTCTTTGTCCAAAGAGTCGGACGAATATGATGATCCTCTAAAAGCATACAGTATTCAAGCACATTCTATGAAAAGTTCTGCTGCAGCAGTCGGACTTATTGAATTGTCTGCGGTGGCGCGGATTTTAGAGTTTGCATCGAAAGATGGAAATCTTAAAGTGATACATGCCTTGCATAAACCGTTTATAGAGGAGTGGAATTCATACAGAGAACAGTTAAACGGCATATTTGGTCTTGGAGCATCGGAGGATTAGAAATTAATGAAGAAAGAGAAAATAAAAGATCAATCCATTGATAAAAAGCAATTTATACTTCCAATACTTGTATCTTTGGTCGGATTTGGTCTCAATATCGGCGGATCAATTACGAGCGAAGCCTTTAACCTGCCGTTTTATTTTGACACGGTGGGAACTATTGTTATTGCATATATGGGAGGATATGTTCCTGGCATAGCGGTTGCGCTTGGTACTAATTTATTTAAATGCATAGAAGATACTGCATCTATATATTATGCTCCAATAAGCATAATGATAGCGATTGTGACCGTATATATGTATAGAAGCGGCAGGCTGAATAAAATAAAACATTTTATTATATATACATTTATATTGTCGCTTATATCAGGCGTAATAGGTGCCATTCTTACAATGTATTTAGATGAGGGGGCACATTATCTTTTTGATAACGGCGTAGTAGTTTACTACTTAAGAGAACTTGCAGATAAAGCAATATCTGTAGCATTTGCCGGACTTATTCTGTATTTGATTCCGCCAAAGGTAAGAAAAAGATTCGAACTTACATTGTGGCTTCAAAATCCGTTTATCGATCAGAAGGAGCTGCAGCAGGGCAGCAAAAATAAGCATTACAGACGTACGCTTGGCCAAAAGATTAATATTACAGTAGGAGTTATGTCTGTTGCCATAGCAGCAATTTGCTCGGTTATTTGCATGGAACTGTTTGAACAATATATGATTGGCCAGCACAAGGAAATCGGAACTGCTCTTGCCGGGACTGCAGCCGATTTTGTAGATGGAGATAACGTAGAAAAATACCTGGATGAAGGTGATGAGTTTAATTCGTACAAGCAGACTAAAGACAGCCTTCAGAAAATGCTCGATAACAGCAATGAAATAGAATATTTATACGTATACAAAATACTGGCTGACGGTTGTCACGTGGTTTTTGATTTGGATTCCGGAAATGTTGAGGCATCAAACCTTGGAGACGTTATATCTTTTGATGAATCATTTATGGAATATGTGCCGGATCTGCTTGACGGCAAAGAAATTGAGCCTGTTATATCCAATGACAAGTACGGCTGGCTGCTTACGGCATACGCGCCCGTATACGATTCCGAAGGTCAGTGTGTATGCTATGCAGCGGTTGATATATCAATGAATGAC
Organism: uncultured Eubacterium sp.; assembly: GCA_905236225.1. GTDB lineage: Bacteria > Bacillota > Clostridia > Lachnospirales > Lachnospiraceae > Eubacterium_C. The sequence goes on along the minus strand of CAJOPM010000037.1, from coordinate 1,145 downwards.
CTTAATGATTACAAAAATGACTTTTTCTTTAGGCTTATTACTATATTTGTAGGATTTTGGTTGTTGATTTTGGCAATTGGCATGCTGCTTTCAAGATATCATTTAATATACCCGATTAACGCAATATCAAAGGTTACGGATGAGTTTGAATATGAAGATGAATATTCGAGAAGGCGCAATACAAGAAATTTATCAAAAATTAATCTTAGAACCGGTGATGAGCTTGAGAGGCTCTATCGTTTGTTTTTAGAGGCTACGGAAGAAAGCACGCGTTATTATGAAGAAAATGAAGAGAAGAACGAAAAGATAAATGCTATGCAAAGCGGTCTTTTGATGGTGCTTGCCGATGTTGTGGAAAATAGAGATGAATCTACGGGAAGCCATGTTAAAAAGACGGCAGCATATGTAGAAATCACAGTCAATAAGATGAAGACATTAGGTTACTATAAAGATGAGCTTGATGATGATTTTATAGCAAGTACAATACGCTCTGCTCCACTGCATGATATAGGCAAGATAGCAATACCTGATGCAATTTTGAATAAGCCGGGAAGGCTTACGGATGAAGAATTCGAAATTATGAAGACACATGCTCAGGAGGGCAGAAAAATCATAGAAAGAGCTATAGAGACAATGCCTGATGCCGGTTATCTTGAAGAGGCCAGAAACTTGGCAGGAACTCATCATGAGAAATGGGATGGAACAGGTTACCCGGATGGACTAAGGGAAGAAGAAATCCCGCTTTCGGGAAGAATTATGGCTGTGGCAGATGTGTTTGACGCGTTGGTTTCAAGAAGAGCTTACAAAGAACCGTTTCCATATGAGAAAGCATTTGATATTATAAGAGAAGGCGCTGGTAAACATTTTGATCCTTTAGTTGCAGATGCATTTTTGAAGGCATCTGAGGATGTAGTAATAATTGCGGATAAGTTCGCACAATAGGGCCATATGAATAAAGATACGATTAAAGACATTATTAATAACAGAACACTTGAAGTGATTGGCGATAATCAAAGAGTAAGGTGCGCTGTGTGCATTGCACTGATTGAAGGAGCAGATGACCATAAAGTGTTATTTGAGGTTAGATCTTCTAATATCAAAGATCAGCCCGGGGATGTTTGCTTGCCGGGCGGTGCCATTGAAGA
>CAJOPM010000036.1 GCA_905236225.1 uncultured Eubacterium sp. | reverse complement strand
TTCAAGTCTCGCTCGCGAGACTTGGCGCGGGATTTGCGTCAGCTTTAGCTGACATATTTCATGTGCAAATCCCTGCGCATCAAAAGCGGAGCGTATATCTCGTCTGAGATATAAAAAGTACAAGCCTAACCTTAGCTATTTTAGGGTTAGGCTTGTACTTTTATGTAAGGGAATAAGTTTAGATGATTTTTGTAAATAGCTCGTCTTTTAACCTTTACATCTTTGTGAAAAAGTGCTAAATTATATCATGTACGGCGAAGGATTTTGCTGTAAATGTAAAAAAATAGGAGGAACGAAGATATCATGGCAAAAGTAAAACAAATTACTGCAAAAGAAGCGGCAGCACTTGTAAAAAGTGATATGACAGTTATGATTGGTGGCTTTATGACAAACGGTACACCGCTTACTATCACTGAAGAGATCGCTAAAAGAGATGACGTAAAGGACCTTACGGTTGTTTGCAACGATGCAGGATTTCAGGGTGTAGGAACAGGAGCGCTTCTGGCGAAAGGGCAGATAAAGAAACTTATTGCTACACACGTTGGACTTAACAAGGAATGTGGACAGAAGTACAGTGCAGGAGAGCTTGATCTCGTACTTCAGCCTCAGGGTACTCTTGCAGAGCAGATAAGAGCAGCAGGTGCTGGACTTGGAGGAATACTGACACCTACAGGTATAGGTACAACGGTTGCAGAGGGCAAGCAGGTAGTTAATGTAGATGGTCAGGATTATCTTCTTGAAAAACCGGTTCACGGTGATATAGCATTTATTCAGGGCTTTGTTGCTGATGAATCAGGTAATATACGTTATAAAGGTTCTACTAGAAACTTCGGTTATTTAATGGCATCAGCAGCTGATACAGTAGTAGTTGAGGTTGAGAAGATAGTGCCCGCCGGAGAGATCGGACCGGAATATGTTGAGACACCATACGTTTTTGTTGATTATATAGTATTAAAGGAGGAAGCATAAGATGGAAAAAAGTGAAATCAAACCATTTATTGCAAAACGTGTTGCAAAAGAAATGCATGACGGCGATGTAGTTAATCTGGGCATCGGGCTTCCTACCATGGTACCTGATTATCTTGATGAATCAGTACAGATTACTCTTCAGTCAGAGAACGGATTTTTAGGACTTGCTGCAGTTGATGAAAGCAACCCTGATGGTAAATATATTGTTAATGCCGGCGGACAGCCTGCAGGAATTGCCAAAGACGGTATGTTCTTTGACAGTGCAACATCATTCGGAATCATACGTGGCGGACATGTTGATGCTACAGTTTTAGGTTCACTTCAGGTTGCAGAAAACGGTGATATTGCTAACTGGATTATTCCCGGAAAGATGGTTCCCGGAATGGGCGGCGCAATGGATCTTGTAGTAGGAGCTAAAAAAGTTATCGTAGCTATGGAGCATACACAAAAGGGTGCACCTAAGATTCTTAAGAAGTGTACACTTCCTCTTACAGCTCAGAAGCAGGTTAACTTAATTGTAACTGAAATGGGTGTTATTGAAGTTACAGATAATGGCCTTGTTCTTAAAGAAATCAATCCTGAATTTACTGTTGAACAGGTTCAGGAAGCTACAGAGGCAACTCTTACGGTAGCAGATGATCTTAAGTCAATGATAGATGGATCACCTATTAAATAAATATTTGACTCATTGTACCGGTAGCAATTGCTACCGGTATTTTTTTGACTAAAAAAAGGATATTTACTAATAAAATATGCAATGTGTTGTATAATAAAAACAAGCAGTTCGCAACTTTTATTAGGGCTTTGATATTTAGCGTAAAGAAGATGTCAAAAAAGAAATATAAAATTGAAGGATGGATATCATGAGTACATTGGTTACGTATTTTAGTGCAGAGGTAGGAAGAACAGCAAAGGTAGCAAAAGATTTTGCCAATTCAATAGGCGCGGATTTATTTGAAATAAAACCGCAAGAGCCATATACAAAGGCAGATCTAGCTTATTTGAATCCGGTTTCAAGGTGCAATAAGGAAAAGCTTGGAAGGAAGGATGTGCCCATAGAGGGGAAGATTGATGATATACATAAATATGATACGGTGTATATTGGTTTCCCGATATGGTATGCAACAGCACCAAATATTATAAAAACATTTTGTACCGAATATGATTGGAATGGAATTAACATTCATTTGTTTGCGACATCAGGAGGCAGCGGAATGGGAAGGACAGCTGATAAGCTGAGTAAATATCTTAAAGGAGGAACCATCATAGATGCGAAAAAGGTAAATAGCGCCGATGAGATGGTGTAGGCAAATCACCATTTTATTAATTTTTTTAAAAAAGTTGTTGACAAATAAAATATGTTACTTTATAATCCTACTAAACCGATAGGTAATATATGAAATACGAAAGGGAATTATACAATGAGATATTTAAGATGTATGTGCAAAGATATGATGAATATGGATATGGACATGTGTATGTCCATGTGCACTGTTATGTCTGATACAAATAAATATCTTTCACTGTGTAAACGCAACTTTATGTATTCTTGTTGATAGTTTTAATATTTTCAAGGTTGTGCATTTAAGATGCGCAGCCTATTTTTTTGCGTTTATACACAGATTTAGGAGGATTGAAAAATGATAGAAAGCAAAGAGAGCATTACCGCTAAGCTGTGTGCTTTTGCTAGGGCATA
>CAJOPM010000035.1 GCA_905236225.1 uncultured Eubacterium sp. | reverse complement strand
ATGCTTGAAAGTTATGACAAGGATTATGACAGATTTACTTTTTTTGGCTGTGATCCGGATGAAATAATCTCATCTACAAAAGAAGGACTTCTTATTACAAAAAGTGATGGTACTAAAGAAATGAGAAAAGGAGATCCTTTTGTAAGACTCAAAGAATATTATGATGAGTTTGAGGTAAAGAAGGATACATCTTATCTGTCTTTTCACGGTGGACTGGTAGGTAATCTGGGATACGATTTTGTAAGATATTCAGAAAATATTCCGGATAATAACCCGGACGAGATAGGAATAGATACTATACAGCTGATGCTTGTTACAAAGTTTCTTATGGTAGATCAGGTTGCAGAGACTCTTAGTGCAATAGTTCTTGAAGAAGACAGTGATGAGGGAAGACAAAGAGCAAATGTGCTTATGGATGAACTTGTTGAAAAAGTAAGAGGAGTTAAGCATATTGAGCATGATAAATTTGTTCATGATGGAAAGATAATAAAAAAATCCGACAGCATCAAGGCTTATTCAGATAAAGTAAATAAGATAAAGCACTATATCAAAGAAGGACATATATTTCAGACGGTTCTCTCACAAAGGTGGACAATTGAAACGGAGCATGACGGATTCACGCTATATAGAGAGCTAAGACAAATGAATCCTTCGCCATATCTTTACTATTTTAATTTCGGTGATTTTGAAGTGATAGGCAGCTCGCCCGAGATGATCGTAAAGCGACAGGGGGATAAAGTTTTTACCTGCCCGATAGCAGGAACCAGACCGAGAGGAGCAGATGAGGCTGAAGATAAAAAACTAAGAGATGATTTACTTAGTGATGAAAAAGAAAAAGCAGAACATGTAATGCTAGTTGACTTGGCAAGAAATGATATGGGACGTATATCGGAATTCGGTACCGTTAAGGTCACTAATTTTATGGATGTACAGAATTATTCGCATGTTATGCATATTGTTTCAAAGGTAGAAGGAAGAGCGGCAAAGAAATTTCATCCGTTTGACCTCGTAGCTTCATTTCTTCCGGCAGGCACACTTTCCGGAGCACCGAAGATAAGAGCTATGGAAATTATAGATGAGCTTGAGGATACAAGAAGAGGATTGTACGGAGGAGCGACCGGGTATATAGATTTTGGCGGAGATATGGATTTTTGTATCACAATAAGAACAATGGTTAAACGCGGCAAAAACGTTTATTTGCAGGCCGGAGCCGGTATTGTGGCAGACTCGGTTCCTGAGAATGAATATAGAGAATGCTGCAATAAAGTAATGGCACTTGCAAAAACTTTGGTAGAGGAGGAAAACCTATGATACTGTTAATCGATAATTATGATTCCTTTACCTATAATCTTTATCAGTATATAGGAATTTTTAATGAAGATATAAAAGTAGTAAGAAACGATAAGACTTCAATAGAAGAAATAAAGAAAAATTCACCTGAGAGGATTGTACTCTCGCCCGGACCTAAAAGTCCTAAAGAAGCCGGAATATGCATAGAAGCAGTTAAGGAATTTACCGGTAAAGTTCCGATACTTGGAATTTGCTTAGGTCATCAGAGCATAGCGGCGGCATTCGGAGCTGATATTACTTATGCAAAAGAGCTGATTCACGGGAAGCAATCATATATTGAGCATGATGGAAACGGTATATATGAAGGTATAGAAAGTCCAATCAAAGTGGCAAGATATCATTCGCTTGCAATAGATGAAAACAGTCTGCCTTCATGCCTTAAGGTTACGGCAAGAACTGCTGACGGTCAGATAATGTCGATTAAGCATGAAAAGTATCCGACAATTGGGATACAGTATCATCCTGAATCAATATATACAGACCATGGTAAACGAATAATAGAAAATTTTTTGAGGATGAAAATATGATATTAGATAAGATTGTAGAAGATAAAAAAAAGAGATTAATAGAAGATAAACAAAAGGTTTCGTTTGAAGATATTAAACGAGAAGCGCTTGCAATAGCACCTGTGAGTCCCAAAGAAGGAAGCAGATTTTATGAGGCAATAAAAAAAGAAGGGCTCTCTATTATCGGAGAATTCAAAAAGGCTTCGCCAAGCCTTGGGAAAATAGCACCGACAATTGAACTTGAACAAAGAATAGATGAATATAATGAAAGCGTTGATTGTATATCATGTCTTACAGAGCAGGATCATTTTTTAGGGAATATTGATTACTTCAAACAAATCAGAAATATATCACCGCTTCCAATGCTAAGAAAAGATTTTATGATTGATGAGTATCAGTTCTATGAGGCAAAGGTGATAGGCGCAGACGCTGTGCTGCTTATAGTGGCAATACTTGATGATGCGCAGCTTAGAGATTTTTATCAGCTGTCGTGTTTTTTGGGATTGGATGTGCTACTTGAGGCGCACGATGAAAATCAGATGGAAAGAGCACTAAATATAAATCCTAAGATTGTCGGAGTTAATAATAGAGATTTAAGAGATTTTACGATTAGACTTGATACAACAGCAAAATTAAGAAAGCTTGTTCCAAAAGATACTGCTTTTGTATCTGAAAGCGGAATAGTCTGTGATGATGATATTAGATTTTTAAAAGAATATGACGTAGATGCATTTTTAATAGGAAGAGCGTTTATGGAGTCGAAAAACCCAAGACAAGAGGCAAGACATATCAAAGAAGTATATCTCAGACGAGATGACCCCCGCCTCTAAGCAAAGTGTAGGCGAGGGAGAGAAACTTGTCTCAGGCGGGGTTCGATCTCCGTCTGAGATATACGCTCCGCGAGGATGCGCAGGGATTTGCACATGAAATAT
>CAJOPM010000034.1 GCA_905236225.1 uncultured Eubacterium sp. | reverse complement strand
TTATAGGGAGATGCTATGAAACAGATTTCTTATGCCATTCACAGTAAACTTAGAATAGTTCAGGCAATAGAAAATTTCAAATCGTTCAAAGAATGCAAGACGGCTAAGTCTATATTTGCGAGAATATATATTAATTACAGAGATACTGAGATTATTGATGATATTTTGACAGCTTTAAGACGTGAGCTTCCTAATGTGGAAATAATGGGCAGCACCGGTGATGATGTAATATTAGACGGCACAAGACAGAAAATTACTGCTATGATAACTTTTCAGATTTTTGAGAGCTCAACGGTGGAGGTTATATCTTGTGATTATGAACAAAATGATGAAACCCTGATGGCACAGTATATTACCGATAATATTAATAATGCTGAGGATGCAATAGGAGTGCAGTTTGTCTGTGATACCCAAAAATGCAATGCATCTATAGTGCTAAATCAAATAGATGTAGCTGATGAAAACATTGCTTTTTTTGGTATGGTTTTAGGAACCGGCACGGGAATCGCTGTAGTAGAGCCTGAATATGCTCATAAAATATTTGCATTTGATAAAGAAGGAAATAAAAAAAGTGTAATAGCTGCGATTTATCGTGGAAGTGACCTTCATATACGTACCGAACTTGCAAGTGGATGGACTCCTGTCGGAAGGCAGATGAAAGTAACCAAAGTACAGGAGGATAATGTTGTATGCGAAGTTGAACATGAGCCTATTATGTATATGTACTGGAAATATCTGAGAACTAAGCCGGATGAGTACTTTATACGCAATATATCGGAATTTCCGCTTATAATCAGCAGAGAAGGCATCGATATAGCCAGAGGTGCGGCAAAGCTGACACCAAATGGAGGAGTCTGGTATCCTTCGGGTATCAAAAATAATGATATGATACGTCTTTCGTTTGGAAATATTAGAAATATGTTGGCGCAGACTCAAAAAAAGGCTTGGAAGATAGTTAATTTTCAGCCACAGGCGATTAATATATTTGTTGGAATATCCAGAAGCCTGTATCTAAATGAATATGCCGACGAAGAAATAGAATATTATACAAGAGTTTGTCATTGTGTATCCGGAAGTGCTTCTTCATTCGGACAAATATGGCGCAATGGACGCAGAGCCGATATTTTTGATGGTTGTTTAATTGCTGTGGCAATAAGGGAAGGCGAAGAAGACCTTTCTATGCATATCGTCGAATCATTTGAAGGGCATCAGGAAAAAGGAGGGGTAATACCGATTACAGAAAGGCTGTATACTCTGCTTGATGCTGCAACGACTGAATTCGTTAAGCTCCAGGAACATGAAAGGGAAGTTGAGCTTGAAAGGGAGATTAGTTTTCAAAAAGCAGCCAACGAGGCAAAGTCAGAATTTCTTGCAAATATGTCTCATGAAATCAGGACTCCGATTAATGCGGTTCTGGGCATGAATGAGATGATTATGCGAGAGTGTGAAGATGATAATATAAGAGATTATTCATATAATATACGGAATGCGGGTAATGCACTTCTGGGGCTTGTAAACGATATATTGGATTTTTCAAAAATAGAAGCAGGAAAGATGGATCTTGTATTGGCAGATTATCAGCTTTCTGCATTATTAAATGACCTTTATATGATGATAGAGGAGAAGACAAAAGAAAAGCAGCTTGCCCTAATATTTGATATAGATGAAAATATTCCTGATATGCTATTTGGAGATGAATCGAGACTAAGACAGGTGCTTCTTAATATTCTTAACAATGCAGTTAAATATACCAGACAGGGAAGTGTAAAGTTCATTGTTGAAGGTGATGAAATAGCAGGTGAAAATATTAATATAACTTTTCACGTAATAGATACGGGAATCGGTATTAAACCTGAGGATCAAAGCAAAATATATGATCCTTTTGAACGCGTAGATGAGGGCGCTAACAGAAGTATAGAAGGCACAGGCCTTGGAATGAGCATAACTACTAACATATTAAAGCTTATGAACAGCTCTTTGATGCTTGATAGCGTATATGGAAAAGGGTCAGATTTTTATTTTACTATTACTCAAAAGGTTATAAAAAATATACCTATAGGCGATTTCGAAGAGAACATGAAAAAAAGAAACGTCGAAAGGCGCGACTACAAAGAGATGTTCCAGGCACCGAGTGCCAGTGTTTTGGTAGTTGATGATACGCTTGTTAACATTATTGTAATAGAGAACCTGCTCAAAAAGACTCAAATGAAAGTTGAAAGAGCACTAAGCGGTCAAGAAGCACTCGACCTTGCAGAACAAAACAAATACGATATTATACTTATGGATCACAGAATGCCTAAGATGGATGGGTCTGAGGCTATGCATCATATCAAGTCGGACGAAAAATATAAACTAAACAAAGACACTCCGATCGTTGTGCTTACTGCAAATGCTGTCGTAGGGATGAGGGAGAAGTTTTTAAGAGAAGGTTTTGATGATTATCTTTCAAAGCCGGTAGAGCCTGCAAAACTTGAAATGATGCTTTCGGCTTATCTGCCGCAATACAAAGTTAAGCGTTTTAATATCAGAGGTAAATAAAAAAAACAAGTCTAACTACGACTTTAGAGGAGTATGATAAGCAATTTTAAGGTTACATTTAGCACAAATTATGGTATAATTGCGTTTGTGCGCAAAGGAGAGTTACAAAATGATAGAACAGCTTATTATGCTCATGATGGAATACGACAGAGGAGATGCCAGGAGAATACAGCATTTTTTGAAGGTACACTCATTTGCAAAAATGATTTGTGAGTATGAAAATTTAAAGAGCAAAGATCAGTTTATAGTAGAGAGCGCAGCGGTAGTTTTAGATATAGCGGTTCATCTTTGTGAGGATAAATACGGAAGCACAGAGGGGCATCTGCAGGAAAAAGAAGGCCCAGATTTGGCAAGATGGCTATTGAAAAGACTTGATTATGATGCTGACGAAATTGAAAGAATTTGCTTTTTGGTAGGACATCACCATACATATAATGATATTGACGGTATAGATCATCAGATTGTTATAGAAGCAGATTGGCTTGCAACCTTATATGAGAGCAGAGCAGATGAAAAGACTATAAAGGCTGCATATCAGAAGCTTTTTAAGACTCCTAAAGGTCGTCAGCTATGTGAGATAATCTATGATGTATGATAATCCTTGATGCTTGTCATATAGAGTGGTCTATGTTATTATTTATAGGTTGAACGCAGTGTAAGCAAT
>CAJOPM010000033.1 GCA_905236225.1 uncultured Eubacterium sp. | reverse complement strand
GGGCCATCACAAACGGAGAAATCGTATCCCAAGCGCTGTCGCAAAACCCGTCCGGCTTTTTCCATCCATCAGCTATATATATATCTCCCAATCTTATATCGCAAGCGTGCTCTATCGGATTCTCATATTCTTCTATAAGATCTTTATATAGTGCCTTTTTCTTTACGGTAATTCTTACTTTCTTCATCATCTATCACCATTATTAACTTAATCTAATATCTAAGTATCCTAAACATCTTTTAGCAGTATATCACAAATTTTTTCTTACACATAATTTGTAACACTTTTGTAATGCTTAATATGATATACTTTATTCGTAATTTAAAATGGTTTTGAAAGGAGATACGATTTATGAAAAAGTATGGAAAAGTAGGCAAAAGAACAATAGCATGCTCATTATCTGCAGCTATGATATTCTCACTTGCAGCTTGTGGTAGCTCAAGCAATTCTGACACTGCTGCTAATACAGATACATCTGATGCTGCAGCGGTAACAGAATCAGAGGCCGTTTCAGATGGCAACGATTTAGAAGGTGCTGTCGGCAAAAAGGTAGATGAATACAGCGGATATTTAGGATATGGTTACGATGTCTTAAATGCAGCATATTTCAATGAAAGCGATGTTGACGCAACAGCCGAAGTACTTGATATGGATTCACTTGCAGCAAGCGGATATGTTCGCGTAGCTAACATGAATAAGACTACTGTTGATTCCTTTGAGGGAGCAAGCTACTCTGAAGTATATGGATATCTGACAGGAGCTTCAGCTTTAGGTATTGATTACGGATTCGGAGGTTCACTGGACTATATCTTCTCTGGTTCTGAAATTGATGCATCAGATTTATATGCTTATAAGCTTTATATAGCTGAGGTTAATACATCAAGAGATGTTATTTCTGCAAAGACATCCGCTCTTAAGGATTATCTCTCAGAAGGTTTTGCTGAAGACCTTGAGAAACTTTCCGGCGAGGAGATTCTTGATAAATACGGCTCATATGTTATGACAGATATTACAAACGGCGGTAAATTCATGCTCTTCTGGGATTGGGCAAACTCTTCTTCATATGATGCAGAAGAATTATATGCTGCAACCGATGAATATCTCGGAGATTACTGGGATTTTGACTCACCCTACGGAGAAGAGTTTGAAGAAGTAGATCTTGAGACAATCCTTGCAGATTATGCTGATGAAGAGCAAACTTCTATTATAGCAGAAGGCGGAAGTGTTGCTATTGATGGAACAGATCCTTTTGCCGCACTTGATAGCTATGCAGATTGGGCAGCTTCTGTAACAAGCGGAGATACAGCATTTATTAACTGCACATCAGGTATTTGGATTTGGGATATTGTAGCTTTAGTTGACTCAGATCTTGCTGATGAAGTTCATGAAGCATACGATGCTCAGTATAGTAGTTTCATAGATGAGTACGTAGAAGAATAAAAAGGTGCAGCCATAATTAATAATAGCATCTATTGTAACCTCAAGATTGCCCTGCAGTTTTGAGGTTACATTTTTAAGAATTATTACATAGAGGATGTGGCATATGAAATATAAAATCATTTTAAAAAAATTAGTAATAACTCTAAGCGTAGCAGGACTTATCTTTTCTATAGCAGGCTGTTCTAATACATCCGAAAATGTAAGTTCCTCTTCTGATACCGATTCATCTGAGCTTGAAGGAGCCGTAGGTAAAAAAGTCAGCACTTATGAAGGATATCTTGGCTATGGCTATGACATAGTTAACTCAGGCTACTATAGCGAAGAATATGTTAATGCTTCTGCGCCTGTCCTTGATATGGATTCTTTAGCCGCAGGCGGCTACGTGCGCATTGCGCCTATGCAAAAAACTGTCACCAACATGATATCAGGATGGTCATTTACGGATATCCTTGTAAGACTTAGCGAATACTCCGGGCTTTCGATAGATGTTGGATTTGTAGCTTCTGCTAATGATTTTTATGAAACCAGTGTTAATACTAACTCTAATTCATATTATGTGTTGCTTAATTCTGAAATTCGCAAGCAACGTGAAGTAATAAATGCCAAGAAGAGCGTCTATGCAAACTATCTGACAGATAACTTTATAGAAGATATAGATTCTTTAAGCGCTGATGAAATTCTGGAAAAATACGGTTCATATGTTATGACAGATATACAACTTGGTGGTCGCCTTGTACTTAGTTATGTTGTGGAAAATAGCCAGGAAGAATCCCGTCAGACACTTGATGAGGAAGTTACCATAGCCGTAAGAGATACGACTGAAGATGATTTGTGGGAAGATTTAACCACCGGCGAAGATTCATTAGACGAATCCCTGATAGAGACAGACGATAATGTTGCAGAAACCGAGACTGAAGGCAATTCATCAGAAAATGCCGCAGATGAAGACGAGGCTCAATCTGATATCCAAGTTGACTACTCGAATATAACCAGCATGTACTGCTATTTTACCGGCGGTAATATCGACCTAAGTTCTGATGCAACACAGATTAGTTCAAGCTACACTGCTTGGGCAGACTCTGTAGATAACGGCTCTATATCGTTAATAAACTGTACCTCAGGTATCTGGATCTGGGATTTAATTGATCTTGTAGATTCTGATAAAGCTTCCGAAGTAAAGGATGCTTATACAAATTTAAAAGATGATGTATATGATGAAGTTACCGAAGAATACGGTGAGGAGACATCCGGTGAGCAATCTATTGATGAAGTAGATAATGAAGGAACTATGTAAGCTATACAAAAAAGCGCCGAATCAGGCGCTTTTTTCTTGTCTTTTATTTTCGATATAATTTTTAATCTTATTGCGATGCTCCCTGTAAAATATAATGGCATACGTAACAATAGGCATAAATAGAATTATATTGCTATATTCTGTCTTAATCATAATATTATAAATCGAGTGATATGTTACAGCCATTGCAAATGCAGCAAGTGTACCGGTAATATAGATTTTCCTGTGTTTATATGCCATCCCTAACATATATGCCACTATTGATGTACATATTGCATGCATCAAACCTGTGGCAAAACCGCGTCCGAATATCCATTGAATGGATGATATCTTAGCCGCATTGGTAATCATATAAAACACATTTTCTAAAACTCCAAATCCTACTCCTATACTCATACCGATAGAGACTCTGTCCTTAATCTCATTTTTCTTGATAATTGTGTATATCAAAATAGGAACCATCTTGACAATTTCTTCAACTATCGGCGCATAATATGTCGTAAAAGTCTTATCGCTGTAATGCTCAATGTTTTCAATAAGCATCACATTAATAATATCTGACAGTGCACATGCTACGAATCCCATAAGGAGGAAGAACATCAGTATGCGTCCCTCCGGCTTCATAAAGAACATCATAAGTATAAGCGGTGCTCCTATACAGATTGCCATCATCGCTACATTGATATCCATTTTTTTGCCCCCCTATATGCCAAGGGAAACACCCAGATACTTAGCGCTGCCCCTAAAAATCTCAATAAACTTATCAGATGATCCGGTGCCTCTATTGCGGTCAGTAATATCTCTATAACCCTTATTATTATCATTATTCGTATAATGATATAGTATTTTCGCAGTGTAACAACAAATCCATTTTCAACATCAGGTATTACAATATGTTTGATTATTATATAGCTTAAAATAGTAAGTGTTATACCAACTATAACAGTGCCAAAACCATTATCTCGGTCAATGGTGATAATCCAAAAAAACGTTACTACAATCGATCCAAGCGCTCCTTTTCTACGGTATTTTCTAAAACTCTTTGTTCCGTCATCAACCAGGGAATCGAGTGCTCCATAGGATGCAGTAAATAAAAACAAATAAAAACCGGCATTTGAAAGTCCGCTAACCATATACGTCCCGCTATCAGACCCTATCCATAAATAATTGCATAAATTCCATACTTGGTATAAGAAAAAACATAAAATACCCATATATACACACAACAAAAATATAGGTTTCTTACCTGTTGTCATCAATATGGATGCAATCAGAAAATTGATAAGGCAAAATATAACGCGTACCACTATCAGAGAAAATACACTATTTTCTCCTAATATGCCTGCAAGTACTCCACATGCGAACATGCATATCGTAATAATATTGCATACTTTTATATCTACTAATTTATTGGCCAGTTGTATAATACTGTTCCTCATCTCGAACTATCGAACTCCTTAATACACTCTTTTTCAAGTCTCGCTCGCGAGACTTGGCGCGGGATTTGCGTCAGCTTTAGCTGACATATTTCATGTGCAAATGCATGATAATTATTTGATTTTT
>CAJOPM010000032.1 GCA_905236225.1 uncultured Eubacterium sp. | reverse complement strand
CCTATCATTCTTAAAAGGTTATCCAGTTTTTCCAGCGTTCCTGCCCACATAGGATCATAATGCGGCACTACCCCAAATATATTTACGCGTTTTTCGCAGACGCCGCTATAGCCGTATTTACAGACATATCCATCTATAATAGATGAAAGTATCTTTGAATGTCCGTATAGATTATTACCCTTAAATCCGGGAAGCGGTGCGGCTAATACAACCCGCTCTTCTGTATTATATTGAGCTGCTATATCCTCGATATCTTCTCCTATTATTTCAGCAGAGCATCCTGATACTATAATAAAAATCTTAGCCTTATAATATCTAAGCGCTCCTTCAAGTGTACTTCTTAGACTATCCGATGCGCCAAATACGACCTGTGCTTCTGTCAGGTTAGAACACGGAACCGAAGACTCCATATATGGAATAGGATTCTGCCCTCCGTTTGCCACCGATAACACTGAGCTTACCGCATGAATACATCCCGGTCCGGTATGCATAACAGGCAGAATTGAATCAATTGAAAGCGCTGTGTATATCCCGCCGAGCGCACAGCCTACTCTTTGTTGCTCCGCACATGATAAGTCACTGCTACTGCTTTTCATGATTTTCTCCTCCCATTTGTTGTTTATAAAAACTATGTGGCTTCATATTCTCAAATTCTTCACTAAACGGCGATACGTATCTTCTTTTAAGGCTGTCAAACACTGCAGTATTTCTAAGCGTTGACTTTATTGCTTCCGCAAACAGATACAATCCCCTATAGCCTATCATATTGATGCCAAGTCCCGGATCCAATGTGGGCACGCCTGTATAAGCCGACCAGCATCCGGCTCCGTGAGCTCTTGTTATCACTATATCAGGCTTACATCTTTTAATAATAAGATAATTTTCCATCTGCTGCGCATTATTTACGCTAAGAGGCGCATCAAATCCAAGTTCCTTAATATCCGCAACTACGCTTCTTTTTTCTTTGTCTTTACTGGCATCCGTCATGGGGTCATAATGATAAGAAATAATTCTAGCAACTTTCATCCCCAGTTCTTCAAGCATACGCGCCAGCTCAAACGCATATCCAGACCCCAAAGCAACAACCGCTCTTTTCCCTTGAAGATAAGGTTTGACCTTTTCTATCTTAGATAGGTATTTATTCTTTTCTTCTTCTATAATCTCTTTTGCAATATCTTCTTTTTTAAGATATGCGGCTATATCTGTTATAAATCTTTCAAATCCAATTACACCGTTAGGTTGATGCAGATGAAAATATTTTACAGAAAACTCTTGCTCAAGATAGCTTAAAATGTAAGACGCATCTACATCGCACTGCCCGAAAGAAACCTTTGCGCCGGCCGCTCTTTCGTAATCTTCTATGCTGCTTCCGGCGGTAAGAAAGACCATATCAAGTCCAAGTTTTTTAAAGACCGGGGCGATAGTCTCCTTGGCAATTGATGCAAATCCTGCATATACTATCGTATCTGTCTTTTTATCAACCGGTTTGATTCTGCATTTTGCGGTAGAGTGGAAAAAAGCATCAAATCCGCCCGACCAAAGCTTAGACCTCATACCCGCAGATCCAAGAGCGCATACTTTTATTCCGAGTTCTTTGCTCATCTGATCGGCAACAGCTCCTATATCTTCACCTATTATTGCCGATGTACAGCTGCTTGCAATATAGATTTCTTTGGGATGATGTCTCTCATATGCGCCTCTAATCACATTTTTCAGCTTTTCCTCTCCGCCAAAAACGGTGTCTGTCTCATCTAGCTTGGTTGTAAACATCCTGACGTTATCTCTGTATTTGCCGGTCTCATATGGCTCATTAAGGCTGTATCCACCCGAAAAAATCATCTCAACTCCGCAACATCCTATCGGAGCATGGTCTACAACAAGAGTGTCCGGCAGTCCCAAAACCGAAGTAATAGACGTAAGATGCGCACAATATGTTCCCGTAGTAAAGCATCTGTCTTTATTTTTCAGGCAGCCTTTGCAGCCCTCATTTGCAATATGCTGCACGCTCCCGTCATAGCCCACAATCGAATGAAGTCTGTTTTCTCTTATCGGCGGCTCATCTAAATTAATATCTATAGACATAACTATTCTTCCTTTAAATCATCTAATATTCTTTTCTTTATTTCCAATGACCTTGCATCAAACAGGCGCTTGTTCTTATCATCCTTAAGATAGTCAACTATAATCTCATCACATATATGAGCCGGTTTATTAGATAAGACATATATCCTATCAGAGAGCAGGATAGCTTCATCAATATCATGGGTAATCATAAGCGTGGTAAGCAAATATTCCTTTTCAACATCTATAAGCCACGTATGAAGCTGCCCTCTGGTTATCGAATCAAGCGCTCCGAACGGTTCATCTAAAAGAAGTATATCTTCGGATGATAAAAATGTCCTAAGAAGCGCAGCTCTTTGTCTCATTCCTCCAGACATTTCCTGCGGGTATTTGTCTTCGCATCCTGATATCTTAAACGTATCAAAAAACGAAGCTGCCCTGCTTCTTGCCTTCTCTTTGGCTTCTCCTGCCAATATAAGCGGAAGATATACATTTTCAATACAACTTTTCCACGGAAGAAGCAAATCTTTTTGCTGCATATAACCAATTCTGCCCTCTACCCGAACCTTACCTTTATCACAGTCAAGCAATCCGGTCAAGATATTCATAAGAGTACTTTTACCGCATCCGCTAGGCCCAAGAACGCAAACATGCTCAGCCGCATTTACATGCAACGTAATGTCCGATATAACGCATTTATCGCCATATGTTTTTTGTATTCCATCAAGATTAACTTTGATATCATCATCCACTATTTTATCTCCACCTAATAACTTTGTTTCTGACAAGATTAACAATTCCTATTAATATCAAACTGATAACTACAACAAATACTACCGAAGCAAAAAGCTTATCAAGTGAATAAGACTGCTTTGCTCTTAGCATATATACTCCGATTCCGCTCTTGCTTCCGATCCACTCTGATAATATTGCCGACATAAGCATCCAGGTGATCGAAATTTTCAATCCCGAGAAAAAATAGGGGAGCGCAGCCGGAAATTTAAGATGGTAGTAAATCTGACTTTCACTTGCTCTTAAGACCCTGAACATATTTAGACTGTCTTTATCAACACAGTCAAATCCGTCAACTAAATTTACGGTAATCGGGAAAAAGCACATTATAACCACTAATATAACCTTGGGCAGCATACCGAATCCAAACCATATAATAAGCAGCGGTGCTATGGCAATTACCGGAACAGTCTGCGTAATCACAAGCAGCGGATATACAGTTTTTTTAAACCTGTCGAATTTATCCATAAGAAATGCAACCACAATGGAAATTGCCACCGCTATCGCCATTCCGATAAAGCCCTCTGCCAATGTAGAGATCCCGTTTGATGCAATTGAACTAAAGTCATCGACAAATGCCGCCGCGACACTTAAAGGAGGTGGCAATATATAGGCCGGAATTTCGGCACACTCTACCACAATCTGCCACGCTGCTATTATTATTACTATTGTTGTAATTGGATATATAATCTTTTTCTTCATATCATTATTTAGTTAAATACTCATTAGTATAAGCGCCATCTATGCTAATCTGTCCGTCTAATAATCCGTTATCCTCTAAAAATGTGGCATATCTTTGCCATACATCATCTTCCTGCCAACCCCACATTGTGGCATCCTCGGCATATTTTTGTGAAAGGTAGAGCTGGCTCTTTATAGTCGTATTCTCATCCAAATCACTTACGGCGCTTAGCAGAATCTGTGCGGCATCATCAGGATTTTCTATTGCATATTCATAGCCCTTTTGGGTCGCTTTAACAAACGCCGCTGCAATATCGGAATTTGCATCTGTATAATCTGTATTTGCAATTATTACGGGAGTATAGTAGTCATATTCATCACCAAAATCCCTTAGAGGCAGATAATTATAATCTATTCCATTCTCTTCAAATGTAATAAGTTCTGCTCCCTCATATACCCACATAAAGTCTATTCCATTTTGAAGTGAGGTTATGGCATCGGCATCACCTAACTCAACGAAATTAATTGTGTCGGGATCTACTCCATAGTCGGAGGCAATTTTCTTTACTATTGCAATTTCAGTAGTACCGCCATATCCTCCATATGTCTTTTGTCCCCAGTCTGCAGGTGAATCAATATTAGATGAAGACAATGAGACAAATCCTGATGTATTATGAGAAATAATTGCCGCTATACTTTTTATCGGCATTGGATCATCAAGCGAGCGCGCATAGGTTACATTTTCCTGATTGCTTATTCCAAACTCTCCCTTGCCGGCTCCGACAAGTTGTGATGAAACTCCATTTGCCGGCATTTCTATATTTACCTTTATACCGGCCTCCTCGTAGTATCCAAGCTGATCTGCAACGTATATTCCTGTATGGTTTGTATTCGGTGTCCAGTCAAGAATCATCGTAACTTCTTCATAATTTTCACTATTGCTTTCATCTGATGCAGATACTGCGCTTGCGCCCTTATCACTTGAGCATCCACATGCTGCTGTTAAAATAATGGCTGCCGCTGATGTAAGCGCTATTGTTCTTTTTATGGTATTCTTTATCATAATATCCTCCTTTAACCATGTGAAAAATTTTCATAATCTATATTCATATCGCCATAGATTTCATATCTCAAATCATCTTTGCCTATCATACCCACTGCATCTGCTCTGCATCTTGCACAATGAGAAAAAACCTTCATATAAGAAGAGGCCTCTTGCCTTGCTTTATCGATTGCATCGCAGCCCGGCTCCCTTATGCCTGACATATCAGCCTGCGGAATAAGTCCTATTACATTAAAAACCTTAGCACCAAGACTTGCTACCTTCTTTGCAACCTTACCGATATGTTTATCGTTGATTCCGGGAATAAGCACAGTATTGATTTTTACAAAGATACCTGCCTGCGCCGCCGCCTTAATACCCATCAGCTGTCTGTTAATAAGTATCTTTGCCGCATCTAATGAATATATCCATTTCCCTTTGATACATATCCCCTTGTTAATACGAGCCTCAATTTCAGGATCGACAGCATTAACCGTAACCGTTATGGCATCTACATTTACCCTGACAATATCCTCAATCCTGTTATACAGACAAAGTCCGTTAGTACTAAGGCATTTGACAATATCCGGGAAATTCTTATCTATAATTTCAAAAGCGTCTATTGCATGATTGGTTGCAAGCGGGTCTGCCGGACCGGATATACCTGCGACCGTTATCTGCGGACATATTTCAAGCGCCCTTGTCATAATATCTTCGACTTCATCTACTCCTATAATGCCTCCTGATACGCCCGGTCTGTCGGAATAATTATCTATTGCTCTTTTGCAATATTTACATTTGATATTACATACAGGGCTTACGGGAAGATGTATTCTTGCGTTATTAAGTTGTCCTCCCAAACACGGGTGAAGTGTTTCTATGTTTTTTTTCATAATCATAAATTCAAGTCTCGCTCGCGAGTCTTGCGCGCCGGATTTGGGTCTGCTTCAGCAGACAAATTCCTGTCCGAATCCGTGCGCATCCTCGCGAAGCGTTTATCTCAGTCGGAGATTGCGACGGAATGCTTAGCATTCCTAGTCCTTTAGGGTAACCCCGAATGAGACCAGTTTGTTATAACCCTACCTTCGCTGTGCTTAGAGGAAGGGGTCTTATCCGACTAAGATAAAAAAAAGCTGCCAAAGGCAGCTTAAAAAGCATATGAGAAAATATGATGCTCTAGATGTAAAAGCTTCCCTACGCCGGTGTTATCCGGATCAGGTAATAAGGGTCGTTGGGAATAATTCCCGAATTCTCAGCTGCCGCTCCCCCAGCTATGGTTATTTAGTTAAAAGTGAGCGCACCTTTCGTACGCTCATTCAAGTCTCGCTCGCGAGACTTGGCGCGGGATTTGCGTCAGCTTTAGCTGACATATTTCATGTGCAAATCCCTGCGCATCCT
>CAJOPM010000031.1 GCA_905236225.1 uncultured Eubacterium sp. | reverse complement strand
GATGCGCACGGATTCGGACAGGAATTTGTCTGCTGAAGCAGACCCGAATCCGGCGCGCAAGACTCGCGAGCGAGTCTTGACAATAAAGGAGAATACATTGAAAGCACTTGTTTTATCGAGCGGAGGTATAGATTCGACTACTGCTGTTGCCATGGCAGTTGATAAATATGGGAAAGATGAGGTGTGCAGCCTGTCCTTATCCTACGGACAAAAGCACGACAAGGAGATAGATGCGGCCAAAGCCGTTGCCGCCTTTTATAACATCGAGCAGATTTTTATGGATCTTGAGAGTGCATTTAAATACAGCGACTGCTCACTTTTGAAACGATCTAATAAGCAGATTCCGAAAAAAAGCTATGCAGAGCAAATCCTGCAGACAAAAGAACAAAGTCCGGTATCGACGTATGTGCCGTTTAGAAACGGACTGTTTTTATCTACTGCAGCTGCAATAGCTCTAAGTAAAGGATGCTCTAAGATTTACTACGGGATTCACAAAGATGATGCTGCAGGAGCAGCATATCCGGATTGCTCGGCTGCATTTAATAATGCGATGTCTACTGCAATATATGAGGGCAGCGGCTCAAAGCTTGAGCTTGTAGCTCCTTTTGTTGATATGAATAAGGCGCAGGTGGTAAAGATAGGTTTGGATTTAAAAGCTCCTTATGAGCTGACATGGTCGTGCTATGAGGGAGGAGAAAAACCCTGCGGCTGCTGCGGAACCTGCATTGACAGAGCAAAAGCATTTGAACTAAACGGGGCAATAGACCCTGCGCTATTATAAAACTTACATATAAGTCTTTAACAGGAGGCATTATGGACGATATTACATTGTTAGGTAATCAGAATGTTAAATATCCTACGGACTACTGCCCGCAGGTATTAGAGTCATTTGATAATAAACATCCGGATAATGATTATTTTGTTAAATTTAATTGTCCTGAGTTTACATCGCTGTGTCCTATTACACATCAGCCTGATTTTGCGACCATTACAATATCCTATATACCGGATAAAAAGTTAGTAGAATCAAAGTCTTTAAAACTATACTTATTTTCATTTAGAAATCATGGAGATTTTCATGAAGACTGTGTAAACATTATTATGAAAGATCTGATTAATTTGCTTGAACCCAAGTATATAGAAGTGTGGGGTAAATTTCTTCCAAGAGGAGGACTTTCTATAGACCCTTATTGCAATTATGGAAAAAAAGACACCAAATGGGAGAAAATCGCATTTGACAGACTTGTAAGTCACGATTTATATCCTGAAAAAATTGATAACAGATAAATATTTTGCATAATATATTTTTATGATGTATAATAAAGCCCGTTAGCATTTTGGATAACATTTTATACTTTAAAAAGGTGGTAAGACTATGGCATTATTACAAGAATGGCAAAGCATTGCATATAATGAAAAGGCAGATAAAGTTCAGCTTCAGCAGTTTTGGCAAAGATATTTTGAACTTGAAAAGGGTGTATATGAAAAGCTTTTAGAAAATCCGGATCAGGTTGTAGAGGGTACGGTTAAGGAACTTGCCGACAAATTCAACCTTGAGATTATGGCTATGGTAGGTTTCCTTGATGGAATTAACGAAAGCCTGATAGAGCCTAATCCAATAGATGAAATGGAAGAAGATACGCCGGTTAGCCTTGCTTTTGATAAAGAGAAGCTTTATATGAACATGGTTGATGCAAGAGCAGACTGGCTTTACAATTTGCCACAATGGAATAATATTTTTGATGAAAAGACGAAGAAGGAGCTTTATAAGCGCCAGAAAGATTCCGGAACCTTTAGAAGAGAAGGCAAGAAGATCGGAAGAAACGATCCATGTCCTTGCGGCAGCGGGAAGAAGTATAAGCATTGCTGCGGAAAGGGTGCCTGAGAATATTATTTTCCCTTGCATTACAAGGTAATGCGAGGGAATTTTCGCTTATTAATTATATCTCAGACGAGATGACCCTCGCCTCTAAACAAAGCGTAGGCGGGGGGAGAGAAACTTGTCTCAGGCGGGGTTCAATCTCCGTCTGAGATATATTGGGATTCAGCAGCGGGGTTATTGCGTTGATTGTGTGTACATTGTATTCTCTCCTACACCAAAACAGGAGAGCCGAAACTCTCCCTATAGTTTACGAACATAATCTTCTGACGTGTGAAATATCTTCACGACGTATGCAACATCGCCCTCAATCCGAAACAGCACTACATAGTCGTGATGTAAAAAGAGCATCTTCTTTAGGTCGCGCTCCACAAGCTCCGGTTCGTCAGGTGTGCGAATTGTACCAGCCATATCCGACAACCGATCTATGGTCTCATAGTAATCGGCAAGCACCGCATCATATGCCTGTTCGCTTTGCTTTACGAATAGCAGATATGAGAGCCTGTCACGCAACTGCTCCAATGCCTCAGCGGTCACTCGAACTTCATACTTCTTCATGCGTT
>CAJOPM010000030.1 GCA_905236225.1 uncultured Eubacterium sp. | reverse complement strand
TGTATTCATACGTTTTTTCAGAATCGCACTTTCTGGGGTGAAAATCTTCATCCACCTCAAATGATTCCTGAATCACAATATCCGGCGGAAGATATGTGTTTGCAGCATATGAAATCTTTTCAGGAGCAATCTTTGTATCGGTATCAAATACCGCTACGCTTCCAAGTGAATGCACACCTGCATCCGTGCGACTTGCACCTATTACATTAATCTCTTCCTGCAATAGCTCGCCAAGCGCCTCATTTAGCTTTTGTTCTATGGTAACTTGGCCTTTTTGAATCTGCCAACCCGCATAATTCGTTCCGTCATAGGCGACAATGATCATAACTCTCATTTGTTCTCCTCTAGCATAGCTAATATCTTGCCTCTGGCATAAGCTGCCAGATGCTTCTTATCATCGCCTTCTAATTGTGATGCGTATATAGGCTCTCCGAATCTTATTGTGACATTTCCGGGACAAACCTTTGGAAGCGCTTCTTCAAAGACTTCTCTTGTTCCTTCGATAGCTACCGGTATTATTGCACATCCTGTCCTTTGAGCTGCTTTAAGAGAGCCTTCCTTAAACTCTAAGAGCAGAGGATCATACGTAGAATTTCTGGTTCCTTCAGGAAATATAAATACGCTGATTCCGTCTTTTATAAGATTCACCGATTCCATAATACATTTTAAAGCTGCCTTCATGTCTTTACTCATAAACAAACAGCTTAATTTTTTCATCCACGTTTTTAATATAGGTACATTCTGTATGGATTCTTTTGCAATAAATCCCGTAAGATTCGGCATCTTTGAATACGCCACTAAAATATCAAACCAGCTTCTGTGATTTGCAACATATAAAACTGCCTGATCTTTCGGTATGTTTTCATATCCTATGACTTTTTCCTTAACACCGCATATCTTTAGAATAACTCTAAAAGACCACTGCACCATACGAAGGCAACGAAGTGAAGAAGCCTTAGGATCTTTTTTCTCCCGTATTTTTTCTATCAACAAAACGGGCAATGTGCCTATCAGATAAATTGCTGCAAAAGCAAACCCGATAATAGTTCTAAGCATATTATATCCTCCCAAAACCCCAACTTACTGTTGCTTATTCTTTAGGTATGCTTCTATAAACAAATCAATATCACCGTCCAAAACACCGGCCACATCAGAGCTTTGCGCACCGGTTCTGGTATCTTTTGCCATTGTGTATGGCTGCAGGACATATGATCTGATTTGCGAGCCCCAGCCGATTTCCATTTTCTCGCCCTTTATTTCATCGGCTTTTTTCTCATTTTCTTCCTGCTTTAATATATAAAGTTTAGATTTTAGCATCTGCATGGCTTTGTCTTTGTTCATATGCTGTGAGCGTTCATTTTGGCACTGCACAACAATTCCGGTAGGCAAATGCGTAATTCTGATTGCCGAAGATGTCTTATTGATATGCTGTCCGCCGGCTCCGCTGGACCTGTAAGTATCTATTCTCAAATCCTTATCGTCAATCTGGATATCTATATCATCATCTATTTCAGGCATCACTTCACAAGATACAAATGATGTCTGCCTTTTGCCTGCTGCGTTAAACGGAGATATCCTGACCAGACGATGTACTCCGCTTTCGGATTTTAGGAATCCATAAGCATTAGAGCCGCTAATCTGAAATGTTACTGATTTGATACCTGCTTCTTCTCCGTCGAGCATATCAAGAACCGTAACCTTAAAGCCTTTTTTCTCAGCCCATCTGCTATACATACGATAAAGCATAGATGCCCAGTCGCAGGATTCTGTTCCGCCCGCTCCGGCATGGAGCGATAAAATAGCGTCACAAGAGTCATATTCTCCTGTAAGCAGACTCTTTATTCTGATAGTTTCTATATTAGATTCTAAATTCTTAAGTTCGTCTTCTAAATCAGCCACCAAATCTTCATCATCTTCTTCTGCGATAAGTTCTATCATCGCATCAATGTCTTCCGCAGATGATACGAGATTATCAAGCTGCTCCTTTTCTGACTTTAAATCACTAAGCTCCTTTGTGATTGCCTGCGCACGCTCTATGTCATCCCAAAGAGTAGGTTCTGCACTTAAATGAGACAATTCTTCTACTCTGTTCTTCTTATCATCGGTAATCAAAGACGTATACACCTCATCAAGTGAAGCTTTCGCATCTTTAAGTCTGTCAGTATATGAATCTAATAAAACCACTTAACTTTTCTCCTTAAGTTCTTCTTCTAATACTTCTATGGCTTTGTTAACCTGATTATCTTTGTCGTATTCGTAGTTATCCTCGTCTCCGGTATATTCATATTCAAGCTCTATATCAGGATCAATTCCTTTGCCGTGAATATAGTCTCCGCTCGGTGTATAATACTTAGCTGTCGTAATCTTTATTGCACTGCCGTCAGAGAGTGGAATAATTGATTGTACAATGCCTTTACCGTAGCTGGTGGTGCCGATAAGCGTACCATAGTCAAAGTCTCTTATAGCTCCTGCAAATATCTCTGACGCTGATGCCGACGCCGAATTAATAAGCACTGCAATCGGCATATCAAGCTTTGTCTTATTATCAGAAGTCGCTTCTTCCCTGTTGCCGTTCTTATCCTCTGTATAAACGATAACACCTTTGGGAAGAATGTCATCAAGTATAGCTGTAACCGATGATACGGTTCCGCCGGGATTGTCTCTTAGATCAAATACAACCGCCTTTGCGCCTTCTTCTTCAAGCGCATCCATAGCCTCTTCATACTGTGAAGTAGTTGATTTGCTAAACTCTGAAATAGAAAGATAGCCTATCTGATCATTTAACATAAACTGCTCTACCTGCTCTATTTCTATTTCACGACGCTCTATCTCAAATGTCATTTTCTTGCCGCTTCTTTTAGCTATAATGGTAACCGTAGTATTTGCATCGCCCTTAATATATGATATGGCTTCGGAGAGATCCATATCACTTAAATCATAGTCATCAACCTGCAATATGATATCTCCTGCCTTTAGTCCGGCTTCTTGGGCCGGGCTGTCTTCATATACCTTTACTACGCTTATCCTGCCGCTTGATGAGTCCTGATGAAGCACTGCACCGATGCCATCATATTCACCTTCAGTTGACTGCTCAATAGCTTTGTATTCTTCAGCAGTATAATATACTGTATAGTCGTCACCGGTACCCTCTAGCAATCCCGATAAAATACCTTCCTTTAGATCGTCAATTTCTATGTCCTCATAGTAATATTTATCCAGGTAATTATATAATATCGAAAGCTTATTAATCTCATCTTCATCTAAAAGCTCATTTCCGGATACATCTTCGCCGTCACTAACAACAGAGCCCGTATCACTGCCGCTGCTTATCACGCCGAAGTGCCGCATGATAAGACTCGAAACTACTATCACGACAAAAGCAATTATAAGCCCTATTAATATGCCTATATAGACTCCTCTTTTTTGCCCATATGCCACTCCCATACGACGCACTGCTTCGACCTCTGAAAGCGTTTCATCAGAGGCTGTATCAAGTCTGTTATCATCATTTAATTTATCTGTATCTAGTTCATTTTCTTCGTTTTCGTACATATTTAAACCTTAAGGTGTTTGTGAATAGTAAATCTGCTTCCTAAAAATCCTATGCCAACTCCAAGCAATACAGCCACGGGAACCAGCACATTAAACACTGAATGGATTGGAAGAAAATCCATTATATCGGACAAGAAGAAAAACTTTCCGGTAATATATGCCACTATCCTTTTATACATAAAAAACAGTATAAATAAAGGTATAATAGAGCCGATTACTCCGATTAGTATTCCTTCAAACAAAAAGGGCGCTCTTACAAAAAAATCCGTCGCTCCTATAAGTTTCATAATTCCA
Organism: uncultured Eubacterium sp.; assembly: GCA_905236225.1. Taxonomy (GTDB): domain Bacteria; phylum Bacillota; class Clostridia; order Lachnospirales; family Lachnospiraceae; genus Eubacterium_C. The sequence continues at coordinate 8,521 of CAJOPM010000030.1, read as the reverse complement.
ATCTCTTCTTTACGCACCGCAATTCCGACAGTAACCGTATTGGAAATAAGGAAAATCGATACCGCGAGCAATATAACAATTATCGCAACAGATACGTATGCTATAAGCGAGTTAAAATCCGTTAGCGTATGCGCTGCCATCTCAGACTGATTTACCTGTCTGACTCCGTCAAGTCCCTCTAAATATTCAACAAGCGAATCCTGCATGGAAACATCGCTAAGGTATATCTGAAAATTGGCATCATCGGCAAGCGGATTATCGTCTTCATATCCTTCGGCAAGCTCCTCATTACCTTCAAAATAAGTCTCTTTAAAATCTTCCCATGCTTCTTCTGCCGAAACATACTCATATCTGGCGACCTCAGCCCTGCCTTTAATAGCCTCTTCTATAGCTTCAATCTGCTCAGCATCAATATCTTCTTCAAAGAATACAGTAATAGCAACGCCTTCTTCTGCTTCTCTTACCATTGAATGGACGTTAACAACTATAGCGTAAAAGAGTCCAAACAAAAATATACACGCCGCCATCGTAGCCACCGATGCGAGCGAGAACATCTTGTTGCGCCATATATTCTTAATGCCCTGCCTTATCATGTAAATAAACGTATTTATATTCAAATTAAAAGCCCCCCAGTCCGTTAGTATCATCAACGATAATGCCATTCTTCATACTGATAACTCTTTTTCTCATAGCCTTAACTATTTCCATATTATGAGTAACCACAAGAACGGTCGTACCCTTTTTATTGATCTCGTCTAAGAGCTTAAATATCTCCCACGCATTCTTATTATCAAGATTACCCGTCGGCTCATCTGCAAGCAGTATCTTAGGATTATTTACAAGTGCTCTTGCAATCGCAACTCTTTGCTGCTCACCTCCGGAAAGTTGTCTTGGAAATGATTTGTATTTGGCCGCAAGGCCTACCAAAGAAAGCATCATCGGAACCTGACGGCGAATTTTTCTTGATGGAGCCGAAATAACTCTTTGGGCAAATGCAACATTCTCATAAACATTTCTATCCTTGAGCAATCTGAAATCCTGAAATACAACCCCTAACTTTCTGCGATAAAATGGCACCTGATGGTGTTTAACCGCAGAAAGATTCTTTCCGTTGATGTAAATCTTGCCGCTGGTCGGCTCAAGCTCTTTTAACAGTAAGGATATAAGCGTAGACTTGCCACATCCCGAATCTCCCACGACAAATACAAATTCGCCCGGTTCTATATGCAGACTGATTCCGCCCAAAGCCGGAACGCCTTCTATATATTCTTTGGTTACATTTTCTAATCTGATCATAATATCTCCTAGAAATCACTGTTTTCTACATGCTTCATGTATTTAACTACCATAAGAGCAATCTTAAAGGTAATCGCATCCTCGAACACCCTAAGGTCTAAACCTGTGCTCTTTTCAAGTTTATCGAGGCGATAAACCAATGTATTTCTATGAATGTAAAGCTGCCTTGAAGTCTCTGATACATTGAGGCTGTTTTCAAAGAATTTGTTAATAGTCGAAATAGTCTCCTCGTCAAATTCATCGGGCTTTTTGTCCTGGAAAACTTCCTGGATAAACATCCTGCATAAAGGAAGCGGAAGCTGATAAATAAGTCTACCTATACCAAGCGCTGAATATGCAATTATCTGCTTATTCTCAAAGAAAATCTCTCCTACATCAAGCGCCATCTTGGCTTCTTTGTAGGATTTAGAAACCTCTTTTATATCTTTAACCACAGTGCCATAAGCTATATGCAGATTCCTTTTACTTCCTCCTACAAATGCGCCCTCTATGGATTCTGCAATCTTATACAGCTGCTCTTCCGTATAGTCAGGCGCAACTTCTTTTACCAATATAATATTCTTCTCATCAACAGTAGTAACAAAATCCCCCTGTTTACCGGAGAATAAAGATCTTACGCTCTCAAGTTCCGAACCGTCTTTGTCCCTGTCAATTCTGATAATATAGACCAGTCTCGGTCTTTGTGCCTCAATGTGAAGCTTTTTTGAGCGATTATATATATCAACAAGAAGGAAGTTATCAAGGAGCAAATTCTTGATGAAATTATCCTTATTGAATCTTTCTTTGTAGGCCACAAGCAGATTCTGAATCTGGAAACAGGCAATCTTGGCGATCATGTATACGTCATCACCGTCACCCTTTGCAAGCAATACATATTCAAGCTGTTGTTCATCAAAAACTTTGAAAAACTGACAACCGGATACCACCTGGCTTTCTGCCGGCGAATCTATAAATCCCTTAGTATCCATCATAAGCTGTGCTGCTTCATCAAATGTCGTCGCAAGCACATTCCCGTCTATATCAAGTACGCACATATCAACTCTTGCGATAGCTTTAAGTCCATCTATTGTACTTTGCAATATCTGATTTGAAATCATTTTACTCCTCCTTGTCTACTTTTAACAAAAACCTGTCACTTTTTTTAAAAGAATATCCCAATACTAATTATACATTGTAATAGAAATTACGAAAAAATGAAAGATAATGCAGCACATTTATTATGAACTTTTTCGTCATGTAAATCCTAACCAACAAAAATGGCCATCCATAAATCTATGGATGACCGCAAAAAATTTTAGCATTTTTTAATCTTAAATAAAAGTATTTTTTTTTAATTTTTACCTTTTGCACAAAATAACTTTAACGTATTAATGTAAGTACAATTTTATAAAAAGTTTTCCCCAATTTTATATTTTGTATGTCCCTTTTTTTAAGTTATTCACGAACTTTTCCACTTTATCCACCATATTTATCTTTAATCTATGGGGATAAAGTGGTTATTTCTCGAATATATGTTTTGTTAAATATTATTCTTCCGTCTCTATTGCATCCGTTTCATATATAAAAGAGAGGCTCGTATCATCACCTAATGAAAATGCGCTGTATGATTGTGATATGTCTATCATAGCTCTGACCCTTGTAATTACATCTACAAGATTGCCGGATACCTCATCATCTAATTTTTCAATACCTTCATCATTGTATTTTTGGAGCCCTTCATCAAGCTGCATAGCACCGTCATAAAGCTTTTCAATTCCTTTTTTCAATGCCGGAGTGCTCTCGTCCATCTTTAAAATACCGCTATAGAGCTTCTTGCTTCCTTTGCTAAGTGTTTTAGCTCCTTCGCTTAGCTTATCCGCTCCGTCGGATAATTGCGAAGTCCCGCTTTTAAGGCTCTTAGTACCTTTATATAGCGCATCTACGCCGTCTTTAAGCGTATCACTTCCGCTATAAATCTTTGATAAGCCGCCTTCTAAGCCAGCTGCTCCGCTTGATACGGATGACGCTCCATCAGCGGCACTATCGACTCCATCAGTATAAGAGAGGAGTCCCTGGTAAAATGTATTATATGCATCTAATTGACTCTTAAGCGATGCGAGCGTCTGCCCTTCCTGTGAGCTTTCTCCTACCTGAGATATCAAATAGCTTAATGTATCCGAATAATTGTCCGCCGTAAGTGTAATTGTAATACCTGCCTGGGCAAGCTGACTTGATGCAGCAGATAACAAGCTGTCAAATACTTGCTTTGCTCCTGCGTTAAGAGCTTGCGAATTTCCCGATAGTTGCGAAAGGCCACTATCAAGCTGGGCAGCTCCATCAGCCAAGTCGCCTGCTCCCTCGTATGCTTCTTTAATTCCTGCATTTAAACTATCTGCTCCATCTGAAAGCTTTGATGCACCCTTCTTTAAATCTGATGCCCCGGCATCTACCTTTGCCGCTCCATCGGCAAGATCATCGGCTCCATTTGCCAAAGTCTTGGCTCCTTCGCTTAGTTCCTTAGAGCCTCCTGTAAGTTTATCAACGCCGTCTATAAGAAGATCTGATTTATCTAAAAGTGTTCCCACTCCGTCATATAATGCGCTAGAGCCGTCAAGGAGCTTGTCCATACCGTCTGTAAGTGCTTCCATCGCATCCGAAAGCTCATCAACATCATCAAGCTTATCTTCATCAACTTCGTTAAATATCTCATTTGATGCCATAGTTACGACATTTGACATCTCAAAATCCGTAACATCTGCGCTTATTTCAACATATTCCGGAAGTTCTAACGTATCAGAGTCAAGATTTAGATCATCAGACATTCCCGGAAGCGCAAATCCTACCGCAATTGTTCTTGAGCCATCATCTATAACTTTGCCGTTTGAGACCTCAACATTTGTAAAATTATCATCATCTAAAATCATACCGGTAAGCATCATAAACGGAACAGCCATTTCTTCTTTCTTACCGTCTATAGTTACTGTCTCATATTTAAGTGGAGTATAGTCATATCTTATTGTCACATGTCCGCTTTTGCCTGCGAGCTCATCAGCCGAAATGCTCTGTCCATCAAGTGTATAGCTTACGGCCAGATCAACCGGTATTTCTTCTTCTATATCTTTGCTGTAGGCTATTTCATTGTCATCGGTATCGAGCACTTTGATGTCATTTTGATCCATCTTATAAGATGAGTCTGAATCTTCTTCTACGCTTTCTTTTACCAGGTTGCTTAATATCACCTCGCGTGTATTGCCATCTGCATCAGCAATAACATAAATCATTCCGTTATCAGATGTGCTATCTTCATCATTTGTATCTTCTGTTTCGTCGACACCTGTTTCCTCGGAATCTGTTTCCTGATTTATTTCCGTAGCCTTAGCCTCCAAGCTGCCATTTGCATGCAATCCTGCTACCGCCGAAAGCGATGCAAACACCGCACACAATCCTAATGCCATAATCTTTTTGTATCTGCTTTTCATATCTTAATAACCTCCGTCTCATCACTATGTTCTCGAATATTTTTCGCTCTGAATTTCCTTAGGCCAATCGTAGTAGCTCTAACCGGTGCATCGCACAATAACAAAAGCGCCGGAAGCAGGAATATAACGCATATCATACTTACTACTGCACCTCTTGCCAAAAGAGTACATATTGAGCTTATCATATCAATATTAGAATAAATTGACACTCCAAATGTTGCCGCAAAGAGCCCCACGCCCGATACAAGTATCGAGGGAATAGAACCCGCCAAGGCTTCACTAACCGAAGTTCGTTTATCCTTACCTTCCATTGTATATTTCTTATACTTGGTTGTCAAAAGTATTGCATAATCCACAGTGGCTCCAAGCTGTATCGTACTTATGCATATCGGAGCGATAAACGGAAGCTGAACTCCTGTAAAATGCGCTATTCCTAAGTTTATAAATATTGCGAGCTCAATTACTGCAATTAGTATAACCGGCAGCATAAGCGATTTTTCTACCAGCAGTATAATTACAAAAATAGCCGCTATCGATACAATATTTACTACTTTAAAGTCATGTGCCGTAACATTAATCATATCTTTCATAAGCGGCGCTTCACCTATAAGCATAGCTTTTGAATCGTATGATTTGATAATATTGCTCAGCTCATCTACCTGATTGTTGACTTCATCTGATGCCGGATAATAATTAGAATTGATCAGTATCAGCTCATAATTATCGCTTTGCAAAATCGTCTTAACCGAATCAGGAATCATCGATTTAGGGAAATCCTCACCGATAACACTCTCAAGCCCTAATGCATATTCCACTCCGTCAACTTCTTCAATCTCATCCATCATATTTCTAACATCACTCGATGCCGTGTCGCTATCGACAAGCACCATATGCGTAGAGCCTATGTCAAAATCCTCTGCAAGTTTTGAATTTGCTATTACCACGTCCATATCATCCGGAAGTGACGAGCTAAGATCGTAATAAACTTCATCATTTGCCTTTGAATATCCATAATAAGCAACCGGAATAGATACAAAGAATATTACAACAAATATAGGAAATACCTTTACTACGCGTTCTGCTAATTTTTTGGCATTCGGTATAAGCGGCTTATGCCTGGTCTTATATAAAATCTTATCTACCATCATAATAAGTGACGGCAATAAAGTTACCGAACCAAGCACTCCAAGCACAACGCCTTTTGCCATAACTACTCCAAGATCCAGGCCCAGCGTAAAACTCATAAAGCAAAGGGCGATAAAGCCTGCAATTGTAGTAACCGAACTTCCCGAAACAGATACTATAGTATCTGATATTGCCCGTGCCATAGCCTCTTTATGATCGCTGTGATTTGTCTTTTCGCATTCTTCTACGTATGAATGCCACAAAAATACAGAATAGTCCATTGTAACAGCAAGCTGTAACACCGCCGCCAGCGCTTTGGTAATATACGACGTCTCTCCAAAGAACACATTCGTTCCCATATTAAACAAAATCATAATCCCTATGCTTATAAGAAAGACGAAGGGAATAAAGAATCCGTCAAGGAGCAATAGCATCACCACTCCCGCACAAATTACCGCCAACACAACATATATCGGCTCTTCACCTTCTGCAAGCTCTGAAAGATCCACTACAAGCGCACTCATTCCCGATATAAAGCACTGCTTATTTGACAGAGATTTAATCTCTTCAATCGCCTCTGTGGTTGTATTTGCAGATGTTGTATCATCAAAAAATACCGCCAATAAAGTATCATCACCTGAATTAAAAGCGTCATACACATCATCCGGAATCATCTCAATCGGAAAATCATCTCCGGTTATAGTGTCATACCATATTACACTGTCTACATGTTCTACCTGTTCATATTTTGCCTTTAGTTTCTTGACATCGGCATTATCCATTCCTTCAATTACAATAAATGAAAATGCACCTTTATCAAATTCATCAAGCAAAATATTTTGACCTTTAACAGTATCCAGGTTTTCTGGCATGTAATCTAGCATATCGTAGTTAATCCTGGTCTTTTGCATACCGATAAATGCAGGAACTAACAGGACGATTGCTACAATTACGATTAAATACCTGAATTTAACAATCCATCTTCCAAACTTCATTTTTCATACTCCTTTCATGGGATTGCCCCATTGCTAATAGATTATAAGCAGAATATGAAAAATGTTATACAGACAATAATAGTCACGCGCCTATTTTTTAGGCACACGACTAATAATGACCAACAGGATTATTTCATTTCTTCATATCTTTGTTCGAATTTTTCATAAATTTTATCTGTAATATCCGAAAAGACATAATTCATTTCAACAAAAGAATTTAGATCTTCTTCCCTCATTCCGCTCTCAAGCCACAAAATAACAGCACCAAACACCCAGCAAACGAGTCCGTTTGAGAGCAAATTTCTATCTTGCGACAGCATCTTCATGTCTTCACATCTTTTATCAAGATATTTATCAATCGTTTCTTTGCACATCCTCATAAGATATCCCTCAAATATATCCCTGCTTACAGATTTAAAGATATGCATAACAGCACGTTTGTGATTGAGAGAATATTCTATAAGATGATTAAAGCATTGCTCTAAAGAATCCAAATCCTTTGCCAATGAAAGCGTCTGATTCATCTCATCTAAGAATATTTTTTCAATTAAGGCCGGGATATCCTTGTAATGATAGTAAAATGAATTTCTGTTTATATTGCATCTGGCCGCTAATTCCTTTACCGTAATCTGGCTAAGAGGTGTCTCATCGAGCATCTCCATAAAAGTTTTTTCTATGACCTGCTGTGTAAAATTTGCCATATTCCCTCCAAAAAAAGCGAGGCCATAAGCCTCGCTTAAAATACTATTTTGTTTAGCTGAATATTCTTCTGATCGTAATGATGCTTCTGTAGTTAACAGGTGATGTGAACTTGATTCCATCTCTTGAGTTGCTGGCATGTACAATAGTTCCATTTCCTACATATATAGCAACATGTCCTGAATAACATACGATATCACCGGGCTGGATATTGCTAAGTGATACTGACTTACCAACACTTCTAAGTGAGCTCGATGAATGAGGAAGTGATACTCCAAAATGAGCATATACACTCATTACAAAACCTGAGCAATCAGCACCATTTGTAAGTGATGTGCCGCCCCATTTGTATGGATTACCTACAAACTGGCTTGCATATGATGCTACAGATGATCCCTTAGTGCTTGATGAAGTACTTGAAGATGAATCGGATTCTTCCTCTGTAGTAGAAGTAGCATACTTCTTAGATGAAGAAATTCCTGCTTCTTTAGCTGCTGCCTCAGCCTCTTCCTGTGCTGCAGCTTCTGCTGCCTCAGCTGCAAGACGAGCTGCCTCTTCTTCTTTGGATTCTGCTTCTTCATACTCTGTCTCTACTGATACATAATCAGCTGAAACATAGCCCTTTTGTCCGTTAACTTTAACCTTGACCCATTCAGAGCCTTCGCTTATAACCTTAAGCTCGTCAGCCTCAGCAACCTGCTCTACGATAGATGCATCTGTTGACTTCTCGCTTCTGACGTTAAGTGTCTGTGTCTCTACTGTTGCTACTAAAGTTCCGGCTTCCTCACAAGTCTCCTCGTCGCCGACTACTAAGTAGCTTGCCTTCACCCAGCCCTTAACAGAACCGGATTTAATCTTGTACCAACCATCCTTCTCATCAAGGATAGTAGCTGCTCCTTCTGAATAAAGCTTTCCAACAACTTCTGAGTCCTTGCTGGCGCTCTTTCT
>CAJOPM010000029.1 GCA_905236225.1 uncultured Eubacterium sp. | reverse complement strand
TCAAGTTCTTCAGGCTTAATACCAACTTTTTCGCAAGCAGCATCAAGATGTTTACCTGTAATAAGTCCCCATCTTTCTATCTCGATAGGAAGACATACTGCATCACCTGTATATGCATCAATAGGCATCTCATGTGTATAACGAGCTCTCTTACCATCGAACTCTCTCTCCATAACGTGACGCGGAGCATCACAGTGTGTACCTGTATGCATTGTACATCCGATGTACTGAGTAAGAACGCCACCCTTAGCCATTGAATGCTTTGAATCAATTACCGGCTTATCAAAATAAGGCCATCTCGGAATCTCGCAGCTAAACGGATGTGTCAAATCAACAAATACTTTCTTTCCCATTTTAATTTCCTCCATTAAAAAACTTAAAATAACTATATGTCTTATGCATATTAGAGCATATGCTCTAATATGCATAATAACCAAATTACATCTTGATGATTACTTGTTGTAAATCATCTTAATGAGATACTCATTGAGTCCGTCATTGATTTCGCTGATTTCCTCATCTGTGTAACTCATAAATCCTGTACGCTTACCATCTTTAAGCTCAGCTTTGAATCCAAGCTCACCCTTGTCAATCATTTCTGAAAGAATCGGTGAAGCGTCATGTCTGTCTTCTATAGCACTAAGAACATAGCTGTGAATGTTATATGTAAGCTGAGTGCCAACCATATCAGAGTTAACAAGCGGTGGCAGATACGGAAGTCTGAGACCGAAGCTGTATTTGCAAGCATCGTCTACTGTTTTAGCATCTGCAATTCCTCTTTCAACAATAGATACAGCCTCACGCCAAAGAGCATGCTGCATACGGTTTGCGATAAATCCGGGAACATCTTTCTTGCAAAGAACAGGCTTCTTGCCAGCTCTTGTAAGGATATCCATTACAGCATCAATAACCTCATCAGATGTATCTTTGGTCTTAACAACCTCTACAAGAGGAATTAAGAATGCAGGATTCCAGAAGTGAGTTCCGCATATTCTCTCCTTGTGCTCACACTTTTCAGATATCTCTGTAGGAGACATAACTGATGTGTTAGTACAATAGATACAATCCTCTGATGTAATCTTCTCGAGATCTCTAAAGAGATTCTGTTTCGTCTCCATAACTTCAGGTACGCACTCGATAACCATATCAGCTGCTTTAACCCTGTCATGATTCATATCTGTAACAAGTACAGTTCTCTCTACAACTTTATCAACATCAGCCTCTGTAACAACACCATGTGCAACCAATTCCTTCATGTTCTTTCTAATCATTGAAGGAATGTCTTTTTCTCTGTGGTTCCAAATCGTAATCTGAGCATCCGGTATTGTGCAAAGCACCTGAGCTATAGCGCAGCCCATCATACCGCCGCCGCATATAAGAAAATTTTTAAGATCTTTCATTATTAAACTTCTCCTAAATACAAATATGTGCTATGTAACGTCTTAATTAGCAGGTAAGGTATCCACCTGAGCAGTCGCATGCTGAACCTGTGATGAAGTTAGATGCGTCTGATGAAAGGAATACTGCATATCCTGCGAAATCCTTAGGCTCAGCAAGACGTCCGATAGGCTCTCTCTTCATGAAGTTCTTGTAAACTTCTGAATTAACATCAAACATCCACTCTGTAAGCTCTGAACGGAATACTGTCGGGCAGATTGCATTAACATTGATACCATAATCTGCTGAAAGGTCGCAAGCCATAGATGCAATCATCATATCTGCGCCACCCTTTGATGTACAGTATCCTGTGTATCCTGCCATACCTCTCTTTGATCTTTGAGATGTAACAACAACGATATGTCCGCCTGATCCTGAAGGAACTTCCTGAGGTCCTTTCTTGCCGCCGAGCTGTGAAACCATCTGCTCTGCAACATACTTAAGTACGATATATACCGACTTACAGTCAGCATCCATAATATACTGCCAATCTTCAACAGACTGCTCTAAGATGTTCTGAGGTTTGTTGAATCCATGTGCAATTGCAAGTATATTTATCTGACCATATTTTGCAACAACATCTTTGATAAGAGCTTTTACATCATCTTCACTTGCCGGATCAGCTTTAAAAGCAGCGCAGTCAATGCCTTCTGCAGCAAACTCTTTTACAAGATCATCAAGCTTGCCCTGATTACGTCCGGTAAGAGCAACCTTAGCTCCTGAATATCCGTAAGCTTTAGCAATAACTTTTCCCAAAGCTCCTGTAGCACCTGTAACAAGTGCAACTTTTCCCTCAAGTGAGAACATGTTGTTAACAAAATCCTTCTGTAAATCTACCATTTTAAAAATTCCTCCTTAGTAATTTGAATTATTAACAGTTATAAAGAATAGTAGGTTTCAACCAGCTATTATAAAATATTATTTAGCAGGCGGAAGAAGCACTACAAGCATCTGTGCTGTCTCAGTACCTACGTTAGTAACGCATTTAGGTGAATTGCCGGCTATATGTACGCTGTCGCCTTCTTCAAGAAGTGTTTCTACTCCGTCCTCACCTTTGAACATCATCTTGCCCTTAATGATGTAATATATTGACTCAGCAGGGTTGGCTGCAAACTCTGTACCTCCACCTGAAGGAAGGAAATGAGTCAAACCATTGATAAGCTGACCACCTTCAACATCTGCCGGATCATGTAAACGTGTGCATTTGCACTCATTATGTCCCGGTGCCGTATAAGTGTAATAACCGTCTTTTTTTGTTACTTTGTAACCTGCCATTATTCTTTCCTCCTGAAATATGTTTTGATTGTTACGGACTTGACAATCCTGTATGCTTGCCAAAGATGAATGCCCTAGTCAAATCCGACATACACAGTATAGTAAGTTTAACGTTTTTATGCAATACATACAATTAAGTTATCTAGGTACCTATTGGTAACTATCGGCAATCTCTTACATTTTTATTTCTATATACGGTCAATCATTTGTACATTATCACCACATTTTACATTTTTAATGTATTTTTATTTATACATGTATTGATTATTATTTCTACACAAAAATAAGGACTGCGATAAATATTTTCACAGTCCTTTAGTACTAATTGTCGTATTTTTAACTAAAATATACAAGCTCGTCAGCAGGCTCATCGGCGCTCTTGTATTCATCCATGTACAGTACCGGGCCCTTGCCTTTGTATTCCTTAGCAAATTCTATTCTTACCGTTGCAGTTATATCGACCCATGATTTATGTTTAAGTTCGCTTGCCTGTTCACTTTTACATTTGAATCCAATAAATGTAATATCATCTGCGCAACAAGTCATGGCAAATCGTCCCGGCACGAATGTTCCTTTTTTTAGTTTGTCAGGTCTGTATATTTTTGCCAAAAAATGGACCTTTTTGCCCTCATATCTCTTAGGATTTTCAAGTGCATCAAGATACCAAAGTCCATAATCCTCATCAGCTATATCAATGCAATCCTGGTTAATATCATATGGTAAAACTTCATCTTCGCTATCATCGATAGTCCCGTCAGGCCTTTCATATACGATTTGTGCCTTTCTGTTAAGCGCTTTTATCATTCTGCGCAATCTGCCCTTATCTGCATCCGGCATACATCTGTTAAATATGACCACATCTGCTGTAAAAAACTGTTCTCTCATCATCGGACGCATATTGGTCATATACAAATCAAATGTCTGAGTATCAATCGTACAAAGTGTCTGTACAAGCATCCATTCTTCTGGCGGCTTGGTCTGAGCAAACAGTGAATATTCCCAAGTGCCGTTATATTCTATAAATACTGCCTCGGGTTTATACGTCTCATTAATTTCATTTAGTTTTTCTGATGTAAATTCTTCTTCAGATTCAATCCTGATAAGTCTTATTCCAATACCAGCAAGTGCTTCCTCATCATACTCCACATCACCGTCTTCGCAAGAAATTATTACGCATTCTCCCTCGGCAAATGAATTTTCCAATAAAGTCTCACTAATAAGTGAGGTCTTGCCACTGTCCATAAATCCAGTAAACAGATAAACCGGTACTTCGTTCATACTTCTACCTCTTATAACTCAAACAATTTTTCTATTTCATCTTCTTTAAGATCAGTTCCTATTACACAAAGCCTTCCGGTATATTCCGGTTCGCCATCTCTAAGTTCATATTCTCCCGGAACCATATCAAAATAAATCCATCCTCCATCTGTTGACGGAACCATTCCTTTTGCCCTAAGAATCACACCATAATCTTCACTGTCGGCAAATGTTTTTAAGATGCTTTCAATCTTATCTTTACTATATTTGTGAGGTGTTTCCCTGCCCCAACTGGTAAATATATCATCAGCGTGATGATGGTGATGATGCTCGTGGTCGTGGTCGTGATCATGATGATGATCATGCTCATGCTCGTGGTCATGATGATGTTCATGCTCATGTTCGTGGTCATGATGATGTTCATGCTCATGCTCGTGGTCATGCTCATGTTCGTGGTCATGATGATGTTCTCTATCATGCTCTTCTTGATCTTTTCTAGCTGCCTCAAGCGCCTCTGCCATAACTTCTTCTTCAAGACTCTTTTGTTTCTCTATAACAGATAAAATCTGTTCACCTGATATCTCATCCCATGGTGTTGTAATAATCTCTGCCTTGGGATTAAGCTTTTGAATCTGTCTTACCGCAAGCTCAAGCTGCTGATCGGTTGCCTTCTGGCTTCGGCTAAGTACAACCGTTGTGGCAAATTCAATCTGGTTATTAAAGAATTCCCCAAACGCTTTCATTTGTTTACTAACCTTCATAGCATTAACAACTGTGATAAGTCCGCTAAGTTTTACATCGAATTCGTCTTCAGTTGTCTTAATTGACTTCATTACATCGGAAAGTTTGCCGACTCCGCTCGGCTCTATTATGATTCTGTCCGGCGAGAATTTCTCCATAACCTCTTTTAAACTTTTCTGGAAATCTCCTACAAGCGTACAGCATATACAACCGGAATTCATTTCCGTAATCTCGATTCCGGCATCTTTTAAAAAGCCGCCGTCTATTCCAACTTCACCGTATTCATTTTCTATTAGGACAACCTTCTCATCCGCAAAAACTTCTTCTAAAAGTTTCTTAATAAGTGTTGTCTTACCGGCTCCTAAAAAACCTGAAAAAATGTCAATTTTTGTCATCTTAATAAACCTCCTGTTATGCAGTTACTTTAATTTATGTATAACTATATTGTTAGGACTTTCCACACTAATCGGTTTGCCTTTTAGCAAAAAGTAATTTTTCTCATAATTTACCTCGAAATTAACTATCTCATTGGCATCATGATTAAGGCTCAAAAAATGTTTACCGTCAGGCATAGCACATATTGCCTTAGGAAAGTTACCACTTATCTTGGTGTGACAAATTTCACTAAGAAGTCCCTTCTTTTGATCGATCTCAAATATTATTGCAGTATTGGTTCCTGCATTTGAGCAAAACAGATGCTTGCCATCATCTGAAATATCCATGCCAAACGGTGCACATCTATCCGGATCGTTCTTATATAAAGTAGAATAAGAATCAATCATTTTAAAGCCAGGTCCATCCGTATTGTCATATGAATAGACATTAACACACACAAGCCCCTCGCACAAAAGATATGCAAATTTACCATCTTTGCCAAACAACAGTTTTCTGGGTGATGCATCCAGCTGGCACCTTAAAATGCCACCTCTTTTTAACTTGCCTTCTTCATAATCAATCTCATAAAGCTGTGTCTGATTAAGCCCCTGATCTACTGCGCACAAATATTTTTCATCAGGAGTCAATGTTACATCGGTAACGTGCGGCATAGAATTCTTATCAATAATGCTTACGCCGATTCCTTTATGAAATACACCGTCAGCTATATCTCCTATGCTTCCGTCCTCATTAACCTTAAGCATTGACACACGTCCATCATGATATCCTGCAACAAATACATATCTATCCTTTTTATCTATGCAGATATCGCATCCTCTCATACCACCTGTCGGAGCGATATTAATAAATTCGAGCGCTCCATCCGGCAATATCTTAAATGCCTGCACTCCCATATCCGCGATAGAATATAAATACTTTCCGCTATGAGAAACCACCAACGCTGACGGGTTACACACCTCAGCAGCACCTTTGGGCTGCATTAGACCGGTTGCAGGATCTATATCAAATATCTGAATTCCAACGCTCTGCCCATTCGTATAAGTTCCGACATAAGCTATATAACGTTCTTTTTTCATACGCTATGCTCCTCCTCTTTTCTGCGCAGTATATCATAAACGTTCGCTTCATTTCCAATATCTATATAAATAATCTGTCTTGCATGAGGCGCGCTATTCATTTCGCAACCATCCTCGTCTAAAATTCTTTTTACCGTGACCACTATATTATCACCCGTAGGCTTCATAACTTCAATGTTTTCTCCAACGCTGAATTTATTCTTTTGTTCTATTTTGCACAAGCCTCTCTTGTCAACTTTCGATACTATCCCTAAATAAGTATACTCCTTAATATATGTATTAGAATCATATATTTGTGAATTTTCATCCGGTTTATTAAAAAAGAAACCTGTCGTAAACTGTCTATATGTACAATCTGAAATTTGATCCAAATACCATGGCATATTCTTTTTATACAAATCTTCAGACTGTAAGAAGTCATCAATCGCCTTTCTGTATGTTCTTGCAACTGTTGCTACATACAGCGCATTTTTCATTCTGCCCTCTATCTTAAAACTATCGATTCCCGACTCCATCAACTCGGGAATATGCTCTACCATACACAGGTCTTTAGAGTTAAATATATATGTCCCTCTCTCATTCTCATAAACCGGAAAATACTCGCCCGGCCGCTTTTCCTCCATAAGGGAATATTTCCACCTGCATGGATGCGTACACAATCCCTTATTTGCATCTCTTTTCGTCATATAATTACTTAAAAGACATCTTCCGGAATAAGAAATGCACATGGCTCCGTGAATAAACGCTTCTATCTCCAGCCCTTCAGGTATATTTTGCCTTATTTGCTTGATTTCTCTAAGCGATAATTCTCTTCCCGCAACAACTCTTGTGGCTCCTAAATCATGCCAGAATTTAAAGGTAAGATAGTTAACATTATT
>CAJOPM010000028.1 GCA_905236225.1 uncultured Eubacterium sp. | reverse complement strand
CCGCTTTTGATGCGCTTAAGATTTGCATATGAAATATGTCAGCTAAAGCTGACGCAAAGAAAGCGCCAAGTCTCGCGAGCGAGACTTGAAAACTAAGATTGGGGCTTTGCTCTTAGTTAAGGACTCGCTGCCATATGGTAGCGAGTCCTTATTTATACAGCATCAGCTATCTTTTTTTTGCTTAAAACCTTAGTTTTGGTAAGCACCTCTTTTACGCTTTCAACAGTTATGATTTCAAGGTTTTCTTTGACTTCATCTGCAACATCGACCAGATCTTGTTCATTATCCTTTGGAATATAAGCAACCTTTACTCCGGCGCGCTGCGCTGCCATAAGTTTTTCAGGCAAACCGCCTATTGGCATAACAAGTCCGCGCAAAGAAACTTCACCTGTCATAGCAATTTTGGGATCGACTCTTCGTCCGGTAACTAAAGATGCGATAGCAGTTGTCATAGTAATGCCGGCAGAAGGCCCGTCTTTTGGAACGGCGCCATCAGGTACATGTATATGAAGATCATTTTCCTCAAAAAGCTTAGCTTTATTCGGGAAAATTGATTTAACCAAACTTACTGCAATCTGTGCAGATTCCTTCATTACATCACCGAGTTTGCCGGTTATGATTAAATTGCCTTTTCCTTTGGTAAATACAGTTTCAATATAAAGAACCTCGCCACCGACGCTGGTATATGCCATGCCGGTAACTACACCCGCATTTTGCTTGTCGGGAACATTTTCGTGGTGAACAGGCCTCATATCAAGCTCATCGCGCAGCTGTTCTTTTGTAATGGTTATATGTTTTTCTTTGTTTTCGGATATCATAACTGCTGCACCGCGGCATAGCGAATCTATTCGCTTTCTAAGTCCTCTTACACCCGCTTCCTTGGTATAATCGCTTATAATTGTATTTAAGATTTCATCGGACACTTCAAGCATATCTTCGTTTATACCCATCTGCTGCATAGACTTAGGCAGTAAATGTTTGCGTGCAATGCTCAGTTTTTCCGTAGGAGTATATCCGTTAAATGGGATAACCTCCATACGATTAAGCAAAGGTTCGGGGATAGTATCAAGTGTATTTGCAGTACATATAAATAAAACATCAGACAAATCATAGGGGACATTCATATAGTGATCTGTAAATGTATTATTTTGCTCGGGGTCTAATACTTCAAGTAGTGCGCTGGCAGGATCACCATTGTAGGAAGCAGAAAGCTTATCAATCTCATCAAGTACCATTACCGGATTAGATACTCCGCTTTTATGAATGCCATCCATGATTCTGCCGGGCATAGCTCCTATATATGTTCTTCGGTGTCCTCTTATATCAGCCTCGTCTCTGATTCCGCCAAGGCTGACTCTTACGTATTTTCTGCCAAGGCTGTTAGCTATGCTTTTGCCGATGCTGGTTTTGCCGGTGCCGGGAGCACCAACAAAAAGCAGTATCGAGCCGGATTGTGATGATGTAAGATTCATAACGGCAATCTGCTGAATAATGCGTTTCTTTACTTTTTCGAGTCCGTAATGATCATCATTTAGTATTTCTCTTGCGTGATCGAGCTTGGTATATTCTGCCTGCTCCTTTTTCCAGGATAATGTGGTAACAAAATCAAGGTAGTCATAAAGCATCCCGGTTTCGGGGGAATTCTTTCCTTCCTGTTTTAATCTTGAGAGCACTTTCGCAGCTTCCTTTTTTGCGTCTTCATTCATGCCCAGGGTTTTTATTTTTTCTTCGAAGCGCTGAATGTCGGTCACATTTTCGGGGTGCATCTCATCCAGCTCTTTTTGAAGGTATTCCATCTGTTTTTTTATGGCAGATTCTTTGTACATATCTTTATATTCTTTTTCCTGAGCGGAAGCAGCATCAGTTGTAACCTTGGCAACCTCAATATACTCAACAATCTGCTTCTCCATCTTATCAAGACGCGAGCTGGCATCATCATCACAAATGAGGTCGTATTTTTCCTCGTTGGTGGTCTGCATCCAATATGAAAGAGATGCAAACAGTTCTGCTATAGATGTCATCTTATCTATAATTGCATTAAAGAAAGTTGAGTAGTTAAAGCGTGATGTAAGCTCTTTGGCTTCTTCTTTAAGCTTTTGTAGCCTCTTTTCTTCATCTTCTCTATCAATTTCTTTGGAATTTGAAAGCTTTGATATTGTCAGGTTGATATTGTGATTTGCATCAACACAGAATTCATCTATATGAACACGATTTTTAATATCAACAATAATATAACCGTCTTGAATAATATCGCTGATTAATCCGCTAACCGCTATCGGATAATAATTGTCTTCGCTAAGTTCATCTCTTTTTTGACTGTATTTAGTTTGAAATAAGATTACCTTTTCGCCTAATACAATCTTATCGGAGGATGAATTATATTCGTCCGATTGTAAATAAAGCTTACCATCTGCAACAAGTTGTTTGTTATAGGTTGGAATTATTATCATAGGAACCTCCTTTGTTAGCACTCCGGGTGCGCGAGTGCTAGTTGCTGGGTAAAAAAATTTGGCCAGATGGCCATAAATTATTGTCTTTACAAAACATTGACATTTGTCTAAGATATATATAGATAATAGCACTGTCTTTGACACATGTCAATGTTTTTTTGAACACAGTGCAAGCGGATTTTCACTGTCTATTTTACAACCCGGAGGATATTATGTATTGCGGATGCAACAAGATGGCACTTAGCTCTTTGAATAACATATCTGAAAGCTTTGTCGAACTTTTAAAGGAAAAAGAATATTCTAAAATAAGTATAAGCGAAATTTGTGAGAGAGCAGATGTGTCAAGGCAGACTTTTTATTCACTTTTTAAGTCCAAGGAAAACATAATAAGTTTTGAGCTTCTTAAGAATTACTACTTTGATGCACAAAAAGAATGTTCAGGCACCAGACCGACCGTGGATGAGATTTCCAGGTCATTTTCGGAATACATAATATCAAAAGAGGAATTTATAAGACTTCTTGAGAAAAATAATATTATGTATTTTATGCAAGACAGTTTATACGAGAGTCTTATTTGCTGTTGCAAAAATGAAACCGAAGATACGGATTGTGAGCTTATAGCAGACCTTATGGCAGCAAATCTTACTACTATAGCAAAACACTATGTCCAGCATACCGCAGATATCAGCAAGTTGTCACTAAACAGCTATATTAAAAATATTCTTACTAAATTTGAGTGTCACAAATCAACGTGAAGTAATATAGCCCCGCCTGAGACGGAACACAAAGTGTTCCTGCATTTATGAGCATGTAGCGTGGCGGATTGCAAATATTATTGTTCTTTTAGGCAGTCTTTAAGATAAATATTTAATGTGTTATTATATCAAGGTATGAATATTTCAATCAATTTAAAAAAAATAACAGGTATATTATTTTCAGCGGCAATAATTGCCGGTGGTTTTGTTTTTATGCCTAAAGATGTATATGCATCCTCAGGTAAGATAACAATTGATAATAAGAGGTATTCACTAGCAGATGATATTTCAAAGAGTAAATGGCAGTGGGATGCTGCTGATTATACTTTGACGCTTGACGGATTTTCATCCGATGATTCGATTACTATTGATAACCTTGCGCATAAATTAAATATTGTGATTAAAGGCGATAATAAAATAAGCTGCGCATCGCAGTATGTTTTTGACATTAGCGAATCCAATGTAGATGTTGTAATAAGCGGCAAAAGTAACGGAACACTTGATGTTAATCAAAGCAGCGCAGAAGCTATGATAAAAGTATCTAAGAATTTGACAATTAAGAATGTCACTATGAATCTTTACTCTAAAGGGGATGATAATTTAGTGGGGATACTTGCCGGGGGCAAGGTTAAATTGTCAAATGTTGCAGGTGGATGGGGATTTGATAAGGCAGCGTTTACAATAGTAGCAACAAAGGGAATAAAGATAGCCTCATCATCCTGCAACAGAAAAATTGCGCATTACAAAAGTTCGTCTATTGAGTTTTATACCTTAGTAAAGGGAAAACAAAAAGAGTTTACAGATGAAGACGAACTTTTAGATGCAGTGACGTCAAATGTTACTCTTAAACAAAAAAAGGCCGTAATAGGCGATACTTATACTAAAGGCAAATTGAAATATAAGGTGCTTAAAGAAAAAAAGGTATCGGTATGCGGACTAAGCGATGAAACCACCACTAATGTTAGCATTCCTTCAATAATTAAGGTTAAAGGTACTAAGTATAAAGTCAGTAAAATTGCCAAGAAGGCTTTTTATAATAACAGCTCATTGACTAATGTTACGATTAAGAGCAAATATATAGAAGATGTTGGCAAGAAAGCATTTAAGGGCACTGCCGATAATATTACTTTTAAAATTAATGAAGATGTATACAGTGCTGTTAAAAAACTTATAAAAGCATCAGGCGTAGGATCGGGTGCAACATATGAAAAGCTATAAGAGAGGGCCGGGTATGAAATTATTAGAACTTACTAAAGAACTTGATGATGTCAAGATTATAGGAGATGACAGTGTTGATGTCTCGATGCTGGTATATGATTCAAGAAAAATTGTTCCGGGATGTATGTTTGTTTGCATAAGCGGAACTAAAGTTGACGGACATGATTTTATAGATGATGCGGTTAAAGGCGGCGCATCTGTTATAGTTGCGGAAAGAGAAGCCCTCCTGCCAGAGGGCATAACATTGGTAATTACACCTAACAACCGAAAAGCACTTGCTTACTTTTCTGCCGCATGGTTTAATCATCCTGCTAAGGAAGTAAAGGTAATCGGAATTACCGGAACAAAAGGCAAGACTACAACGACTTATATGGTTAAATCCATACTTGAAGGAGCCGGAATCAAGGTGGGGTTAATTGGAACCATCGAGGCTATTATAGGTGATGAACATATTCCTGCAAATAACACTACTCCGGAGTCGTTTATCATACAGGAATATCTTAGAAAAATGGCAGATGCGGGTTGCAAGGTTTGCGTTATGGAAGCATCCTCTCAGGGATTTAAAATGCACAGAACCGATGGCTTTACTTTCGAAATCGGCGTATTTACGAATATTGAACCTGATCATATAGGACCCGGAGAGCATGAAGACTTTGACGATTATTTGAAATGTAAGGCGAGTTTATTTAAGCAATGCAAGATTGGAATTGCAAATTGTGATGACAAGCATTATAAGGACATTATTAGCGGACACACTTGCAAGTTAAAAACATATGGTTTTTCTGAAGAGGCAGATATAAGAGCGGTTGATATCGAGTTAAAGCATAGACCGGGATATCTTGGGGTCAGCTATAGGGCAAAAGGCGATGTAAATGCACAGATTGATATAGACCTTCCGGGAAGATTTTCCGTATATAATTCACTTACGGCAATTGCAATCTGCAAGTATTTTGACGTAGAAACCGACAAGATGAAGCAGGCTTTAAAAAATGCTAAAGTCAAGGGACGTATTGAGATGATAAAGGTTTCTGACGATTTTTCGCTTATGATTGATTATGCGCATAATGCTATGAGTTTAGAAAGCTTGCTTAGTACGCTTAGAGAATATGAGCCGGGCAGGCTGGTATCATTGTTCGGATGCGGAGGCAACAGATCGAAGTACAGAAGGTATGAAATGGGTGAAGTGTCCGGAAGACTTGCAGATCTTACAATTATTACCTCAGATAATCCTAGATTTGAAAAGCCGGAGGATATCATCGATGATATAGAGACCGGGATAAAGAAGACAGATGGCAAATATATTAAAATAACCGATAGAAAAGAAGCAATCAAATATGCTATAACGCATGGACAAAAGGGCGATGTAATAGTTTTAGCGGGCAAAGGACATGAGGACTATCAGGAAATAGAAGGCGTTAAATATCCTATGGATGAAAGAGTACTTATTAAAGAAATACTTAAGGAGATAAGATAATTATGAAGAAATTAATAGTAATGTTAATGTTAGTCGGCACAGTGGGATTTGCAGCAATAACTGCAGGATGTACATCATCAAACGCCAATAATAAGACAGCGACAGGCGAGACGAATAACGCTCAAGATACAACAGATGAAGATAAAAACAATACCGGAGATGATTCGCAGGATACCCAGGATACTACTGAGGAAACACAGCAGACTGAAGAAGAGACGCAGGATGAAACCGAAGAGGTTCTTGAGAGCGTTATAGACTACAAGGTCGCTTTGGCTTTGTTTCAAGCATGCACGGGATTTGAGGGCAGCAGTGGAAGCAGCTTAAAAGAAGCTATGGCAGCAGCAACTGTTGCAGAATTTGCGGCAGATTATAATACAGCTGATATTGATATGGCGGTTCTGGTAAATGATCTAAGTGCCGGATATGAAAAACTTTCTGACGAGTCGAAAGAAGAATTTGCCAATAATTTTATACCTATTTCCAATTTAGTTGAAGCCGCAATAGAAGATTATGAAGCCAATTCCATGGACTTTGTCGATGCAGGTGTAGATGAGCAGATGCAAGACGCTTTATCCGATGAAGAGATAAGTCAGGATTTTGCGTTCCTTAAATCTGCAATAAAGGCGGTTATGGACAATTACGAATCAGAAGAAACAGCGGAATAAGAAAGGCAGCATAAGATATGAAATATGCTGATATAATAGTGGATATTTCTGCAGAGAAGCTTGATAAACCTTTTCAGTATGAAGTTCCAAAGCAACTAGAGGATAAGTTGAGAATAGGGATGAGGGTACTGGTACCGTTTGGCAGCAGAAGTATTAAGGGGTATATCATAGATTTTAGTGATGCTCCTAAGATTGAAATATCAAAAATAAAACCAATCAATGAGATATTAACAGATGAGGTGGCCATAGAGAGCCACCTTATCGCATTAGCCGGATGGATGAAAAAATACTATGGAGGCACAATTAATCAGGCGCTTAAAACCGTTCTTCCGGTCAAAACAAAGGTTACAGAAAAAAAGCAAAGAACAGTTTATCTAAATGAAACAGAAGATAAGCTTAAATTAAAGCTTCAAGAATTTGAGAAAAAAAGGGCAACGGCAAGAATAAGATTTTTAAAAAGGCTTATTGAGAAGAATCCGGCAGATTTAGATGAGCTAAAAAAAGAATTAAATCTTACAAGCGGCACGGTTAATTATTTTATAGAGGAGGGGCTGATATCCGTTAGAGAAAAAGCGCTTTATAGAAATCCTTTACCTAAAACCATGCCATTGGAATATAAACAAAGGCCTACGCTTAACAAGGGACAAAAAGAGGCTGTTGATAAGTTTATAGATGATTATAAGAATAATAAGAGGGGAACCTATCTGATTCATGGAGTGACAGGAAGCGGCAAGACGGAAGTCTATATGGATATGATTGAGTATGTCTTAGGATGCGGCAGGCAGGTTATTGTATTGATACCGGAAATAGCTCTTACTTATCAAACGGTTATGAGATTTTATGCACGTTTTAAAGACAAGGTATCTATTCTTAATTCAAAGATGTCCGCGGGCGAAAGATACGATCAGTTTATGAGGGCCAAAAATGGAGACATATCAGTTATGATAGGCCCGCGTTCGGCATTATTTGCGCCGTTTAGCAATTTGGGATTAATCGTAATTGATGAAGAACATGAGACAAGCTATAAGAGTGAAAATATGCCAAGATATCATGCAAGGCAGACTGCGATTGCAAGAGCATCTATGATGCATGCCTCGGTAGTATTGGGCTCGGCGACGCCTTCTCTTGAGAGTTACTATAGAGCCAAAAGGGGCATCTACACATTGCTTACTCTGCCTAATCGAGCTATGGGACAGAATATGGCAAAGACACATATTGTCGATATGCGAAGTGAGCTTAAAGCGGGCAATAGAAGCATTTTTAGTGCCAAGCTCGTAGAATATATGAAAGATAGGCTTGAAAAAAAAGAGCAGATAATGCTTTTTTTAAACAGGCGAGGTATAGCCGGGTTTGTATCATGCAGGTCGTGTGGCGAGATCATCAAGTGTCCCCACTGTGATGTATCCTTAAGTCAGCATTTAAAGGGTAAACTGATATGTCATTATTGCGGATATGAAACCCAAATGCCCGATAAATGCCCGACTTGCTTATCGCCATACATCGGAGGATTTAAAGCAGGAACACAGAAGATACAGTTAGAGGTTAAGAAACTTTTTCCAAATGCAATGACACTTAGAATGGACGCTGATACGACAAGGAAAAAGGGCTCCTACGAAGCAATTTTAGAGGCATTTTCATCGCATAGAGCAGATATATTAATTGGGACGCAGATGATAGTTAAAGGACATGATTTTGAAAATGTAACGCTGGTAGGCATACTTGCTGCAGATTTGTCTTTAGGTATAAGTGATTTTCAATCAGGTGAGAGAACATTTCAGCTTTTGTGTCAGGCAGCAGGACGAGCGGGACGGGGCACAAAGGAAGGCGATGTTATAATACAGACTTATCAGCCTGAAAATTATTGTATTGTTGATGCATCAAAGCAAGATTACGTTTCATTTTATGAAAATGAGATAGGATATCGGTTGCTTATGGATTATCCGCCAATATCAAACCTTCTGTATATACCCATTTCATCAAGGAATGAGGATGCGGCTGAAGATGCAGCAGATATTATTAAAGGATATATTGAAAATATGAAGATTGAGGGGCTTAAAATTATCGGCCCATCAAGCGCACCTATTGCAAAGGTAAAAGATACATACAGAAAAGTTTTGTATATGAAGAATCCCGATTACAAAGTGTTAGTTAATGTCAAGGACCACCTTGAAAGATTTATAAAGGATAATATATCTTTTCAGCAGGTTGTGGTACAATATGATTTCAATCCAAATTCATTTTGATGATATAGACATTATTATTTTAGTCGATGGAGGAACAAAATGGCTTTAAGACAAATTAGAATATTAGGGGATCCGGTTTTGGAAAAGGTTTCAAGGCCGGTAAAGGAAGTGACTCCCAGAATTAAAGAACTGATAGAAGATATGTTAGAGACAATGTATGAAAAGGATGGAGTAGGTCTTGCGGCATGTCAGGTAGGCGTTCTTAGGCGCGTTGTGGTAATAGATGTAGGGGACGAAGAAGGCAATGCTGATCCAATCATTATGATAAATCCTGAGATTGTAAAGCAGGACGGCGAGCAATTCGGAGATGAAGGTTGCCTTAGTTATCCGGGCAAATCAGGCAAGGTAAGAAGACCTGATCACGTTATTGCAAAATACTATGATGAAGATATGAAGGAGCATACCATTGAGGCCTACAAGCTGCTTGCAAGAGCTATCTGTCATGAGCTTGATCATCTTGATGGGCATATGTATGTAGAAAAGGTCGAAGGAGAAATAGTAGATGCAATGGCTGAGGCAGAAAATGAGGCCGAGGTAAATCAAGACTAGGAAAGAGGGATTCATAATATGAAGATTGTTTTTATGGGAACGCCTGATTTTGCATCAGAAATATTGCGCTCACTTCATATTGCCGGGCATGAAATTGTGTTGGTTGTTTCACAGCCCGACAGACCTCGGGGCAGAGGCTCTAAGATGCAGGCAACCAGCGTGAAGGAATGTGCTCTAGAGCTTGGTCTTGAGGTGTATCAGCCCAAAAAGATTAAAGAGCAGGAAGCTATAGATTATCTTAAAGATTATAATGCGGACGTATTTGTAGTGGCGGCATTTGGACAGATACTTCCCAAGGCAGTACTTGATATGCCAAAAGAATGCTGTATTAACGTGCATGCGTCCCTGCTTCCAAAATACAGAGGAGCTTCTCCGATTCAAAGAGCCGTGCTTAACGGAGATAAGGTAAGCGGAGTTACCATTATGAAGATGGCAGAGGGGATGGATACCGGAGATATCATTTTGCAAAAAGAAATAAAGCTAAATGCCGACGAGACGGCAGGAAGTTTGTTTGAAAGATTGGCAACACTTGGAGGAGAAGCATGTAATGAAGCATTAGATCTTATTGAAAATAATACGGCTACATATACTGCGCAGGATAATAATAAAGCGACTTATACAAAGCCTATCAAAAAAGAAGAAGGACTCATTGATTTTAATCAGGATGCAATTACAATTGAGAGGCTTATAAGAGGTATGAATCCGTGGCCAAGCGCATTTACATATTTGGATTCAAAGATGCTAAAGGTATGGAGTGCATCCGTATCCGAGACAAAGTCCGGTAAACCCGGTGAGGTTATATCAGTTGGCAAAGAGGGAATCGAGGTTGCAACGACAGATGCAAGTATAGTCCTAAAAGAGGTACAGCTTGCCGGAAAGAAAAGGATGAGCGCTGATGCTTTTTTGCGCGGATATAGCATTGAAGTTGGGACATTGTTAGGAAAGCGAGAGGACTAGATTGGCTGCAAGCGAGAACCTAAGAGCACTGGCTCTAGAGGCACTTCTTTTGATAATGGAGAAAAAAGAATATTCCAATATAGTGATTAAGGGAGTGCTGGATAGATATTCATATCTTCCCAAAAACGAAAGAGCCTTTCTTAATTATCTTATATATGGGTGCGTCGAAAGAGCGATCGAGTTAGATTATCTTATAGATCAGGTCTCAAAAGTTAAGACAAAAAAACTTAAGCCGGTGATTCGCAACATACTTAGAATGGGTGCATACCAACTTAAATATATGGATGCGGTTCCGGATAGAGCGGCTGTAAGTGAGAGTGTAAAGCTTGCCAGAAAGAAAGGCTTTGCCTCTTTAGCGGGTTATGTTAACGCTGTGATGAGAAATTTGGCCAGGAATATAGGACAAATTTCATATCCTTTAGATCCGTCACTTAATTTAAGCGTGGCATATTCTATGCCGCAGTGGATTGTAAAGACTTTTGCTGATGACTATGGCTATGAGCGCACAAGCGATATTTGCAGGCAGCTGATATCTCCTTCGAGAGTGTGTATACGGACAAATACATTAAAGATTTTGCCATCTGAGCTTGAGGATAGGCTTAAAAACCAGGGCATAAGTGTTGAACAAAGTGATCTGATAAAAGAAGCGTTCTATATAGAAGGCTTTGATAATATTGCACAGATAGATGAGTTTAAAGAAGGATTTTTCAGTGTGCAGGATATCAGTTCAATGCAGGCAGTAAAGACGCTCTCTCCAAAAGAAGGAGAAATAATACTCGATTTATGTGCTTCTCCTGGAGGGAAGGCAACTTATGCATGTGAACTAATGAATAACACAGGGTGTGTTATTGCCAGGGATATCAGCAATTCCAAGATAGAAAGAATCAAAGAAAATGCGCAAAGATGCGATATTAATAATATATATATTGAAGTATTTGATGCGCTTGATTTCGATGAGAGTTTGGCTGGCAAAGTCGATGGGATTATAGCTGATCTTCCTTGTTCGGGGCTTGGGGTCATAGCAAGAAAGCCGGACATAAAATATCACACATTAAAGGAAGATATTAAATCACTTGCCGCACTGCAACTAAAAATTCTAAATAAATGCTGTGATTACCTAAAAAAAGATGGAAGAATAGTTTATAGCACATGTACGCTTACAAAAGAAGAAAACGCTGATAATGTCAGACGGTTTTTGCTTGCACATCCGCAATTTAGGTTGATGAGCGAGAAAACAATATTTCCACAAGGCTCTGTTTGTGACGGTTTTTACATCGCTTATCTTAAGAGGGAGGAGTAATGATGGAAGGTATTGACATCCTATCCCTTGATAAAAGCCGGTTAGAAGAATATATAACATCGATCGGCCATAAAGCCTTTAGGGCTAAACAGATATTTTCTTGGCTCCACGAAAAAAAAGTCAGATCATTTGATGAGATGAGTAATATTTCCAAAGAACTTAGAGAAACATTAAGTAAGCAGTGCTATATTGACTATCCTAAGATTATTAAGACCATGACGTCACAAATTGATGGGACAAAAAAATATTTGTTTGAGATGAATGATGGAAGCCTGGTAGAGAGTGTATTTATGATTTATCATCACGGCAACAGCGTCTGTATTTCATCGCAGGTAGGATGCAGGATGGGGTGTACTTTTTGTGCATCCACAATCGGCGGACTTAAAAGAAATCTTAGTGCCTCGCAGATGCTTACCCAGATATATGCTATTGAACAAGATACACAGAAAAAGATATCAAATGTTGTTGTCATGGGTACGGGCGAACCGCTTGAAAATATGGATAATCTGCTTAAGTTTATCTCTATCATTTGCGATGAGGACGGATTTAATTTAAGTCAAAGAAGCATTACGGTTTCTACCTGTGGCCTTGCAGATAAAATAAGAGAACTTGCAAAAAGTAAATTGCAGATTACGCTTGCGCTATCATTGCATGCGCCTGATCAAAAACTCAGGGAGCAGATCATGCCGATAGCCAGAAAATACAGCTTAGATGAAGTAATGGACGCCTGCAGATATTATTTTGATAAAACAGGCAGAAGAATAACATTTGAATACAGCCTGATTAAGGGCGTAAATGATTCTTTGCAGTGTGCAAAAAAACTGATAGCACTGGTTAGAGGATTTAATTGTCATATTAATCTTATACCGGTAAATCCGGTAAGAGAGACAGGATATTTAAGGCCGGATAAATCAGGAGCAAACAAATTTTTAGAAACACTCAAGAAAAATAACATTAACGCAACGCTTAGAAGAGAGATGGGTACAGATATAGATGGAGCGTGCGGACAACTGAGAAAGAGACATATAGAGGAAGAAATATGAAAGAATGCAGAATAGAAAATTTATTTGATACGACTAAGACCATAGCAGCTTGTTTGTTTGAAAAGGCATCTTATCCGTGGGAGATATTAGATAAAATATCAGATTATATTATAGAACTTGGTAACAGTCTCGATCCGGACAAATACGAGAAAAAGGGTGAAAATATATGGATTGCAAAGAGTGCGAAGGTATTTGATTCGGCATATTTAAATGGACCGCTTATTATAGACGAGGACGCGCAAATAAGGCAGTGTGCATTTATAAGAGGCAGCGCAATAGTGGGTAAGAATGCCGTGGTTGGAAACTCAACAGAGTTAAAAAATGTAATTTTATTTGATAATGTTCAGGTTCCGCATTATAATTATGTGGGAGATTCGATATTGGGATACAAGGCGCATATGGGAGCCGGATCAATTACATCCAATGTCAAATCTGATAAAGCATTGGTTGTGGTTAAGGGCAATGACCAAAAGATTGAGACCGGCAGAAAGAAAGTCGGAGCGTTTTTAGGAGACTTAGTAGAAGTCGGATGTAACAGCGTGTTAAATCCGGGAACAGTAGTAGGACGAGGCTCAAACATCTATCCTCTCTCAAGTGTAAGAGGTGTAGTTGCAGCGGGGTCAATCTATAAAAATTCTGATAACATTATAGAAAGAAGGTAATCTCTATGAAAGCACACAAGGTATTTGCAATTCTAACAACTATTTGTTTTATTATCACTATGCTTACCGGCATGATTAAAAAACGTCCGGCAATAAAGGCTTTAGTTCCGGATGAAACAGAGGAATAATAGTGCTTATGCTGTGGGCTTAGATTCTTGACATTCAATAGCCCTATTGCTAGAATAAAACACGCAGCATAATTATTAAGGAAAGTAGATTATTTATGAGAAGACAGGTTTTATCATTGCTTGTTGAGAACAGATCCGGAGTTGTATCTCACATATCCGGGCTTTTTTCACGCAGAGCATTCAATATTGACAGCTTTTCAGCAGGTGTCACATCTGATCCCGGATTCACGAGGATTACGATTGTTTCTACAGGTGATGAAAGAGATTTAGACCAAATTAAAAAACAGCTTAACAAGCT
>CAJOPM010000027.1 GCA_905236225.1 uncultured Eubacterium sp. | reverse complement strand
TACGCCGCTTATGACGCTCGAGGCCATGAAGATGGAGACGACGGTGGTGGCTACAAGAGACGGAAAGGTAGACAAGATCTATGTGGCAGAGGGAGACTCTGTAAGCCAGGGCGACCTGCTTATTTCCGTTACAGTAGAGGAGTAAGAATACATAGATTCAAGTCTCGCTCGCGAGACTTGAATTTTGTACCCTTTTCCGCTGATGAGCCTCACGAAAATCAGCAAGTCTAAGTACCCTGGCCGCGAATGGGTGCGGGCGGTCGGTGATTAGAGGACCGCGAATGGGTGCGGGTGAATAGCATACATAAGGTTATATGTCATCCTGAGAAATGGGCTGTCATCCTGAGCGCTTCCCCAATGTCATCCTGAGCGCAGCGAAGGATCTTCTCTAAAAGGATTCTTCACTTCGTTCAGAATGACAGAAAATGTCAACTAAATGACATTGCTATATCTCAGACGGAGATTGAACCCCGCCTGAGACAAGTTTCTCTCCCCCGCCTACGCTTTGCTTAGATGCAGGGGTCATCTCGTCTGAGATATATTATTTTACTGTAATGCTTTTTGTTTTTGCAATATATCCGGACTTTGTCGCCTTAACCGTTATCTTCGTGCCCTTTTTAAGTTTAGATGCAAGCTTAATCGTATTATTCTTTTTGGAAGAATTTATTGTTATCTTCTTAACTTTTTTTGAATTATTTTTGAATACCTTCTTATTAGAAGAAATCACCAGTTTGCATTCCTTAATTGTAGCTATCTTGATTTGTTTTGAGCCCTTCTTTGCAGTAATGGTAAGTTTTGTTATATCCTTATTCGTATCATTATCCGATACAACCTCGTCTGAAAGTACATGCGTAGCATCATAGTACGGTATTGTTATTGTATTAAGGCTTCCAAGCCAGGTATTACCGTTTGCCCTTTTTATATCAAGCGTATTTATCATAATCGCTCTGGCTCTTTGTTTTGCACTTCCATCAGGATTCATTATTGAGCTTGTTGAGCTTATTACATAGCTTTTTCCATTTTCGCTTCCCAAGTACATCATTTCATGTCCGCTAAAGAACAGCACACTTCCTATTGGAAGAGCCTCTATCAATTCTCTCTTTTGCTCGTCTGTATATTCGCTGATATCATATTTAAGGCAATCGATGGCCTTTTGCCAGGTCGTATTTCTTGGCATTTCAAATCCAAAGCATTTATAAATATCTCTTACATATCCTGAGCAATCATCAGATGAAAGCATTCCGCCCCATCCATATGTATCTCCAAGCATTTCAAATGCAACCGATGCAATATTTGCTTTTGTAACCGAAAGGTATCCTTCGTGTACCTTTTCATGCTCGGAAATAAGCGCAAGCTCTTTTGAGTAGCTACCGTCGTCATTTCTTACGGGCATCCACACAACATAATTATTATATCCTGCTCTGTTTCCGATTGATGATGTATAGTCTGACGGATCTGCTATTTCAAGAGTTGTACCCATACTCATCTTTCTATTTGCCGTCTGAGGTGTAGTCTTTGAATCTTCTGTATAAATTTTTGAGCCATAGACTATCATAGTATCATCAAAATCCAAATCCCATGCATCGAGCCATTCTTGTTTATCCGAGCATATTGCTACATCTTCTGCACTTATCCATCCGCTGCTGTTAGAAGAATATACGGCGTAAAACTGTCCGTCAGCAGATACGCTTCTTATTACAAGAGGTTCATTGACTCTTACAGCCGTCTCATATATATTATCAAAATCGTTATCGTCCGGATCATCAAGCACTGCTTTCGTCGACGGATAAATCAAAATATTGGTTCGATATACGCATATCGCATATTTGATTGTATTATTAGAGGCTGCATCCGGGTTTTTCGCATTGGCTACCACGTCATCGAAATAACCTTCCTCTATCAAATCTCCGTTTGCGTCATATTGACTGCCTATGAAGCCATCCGTAAGTTCTTTGGTATAGCTATAGAGCGCATCGCTTACCGCCTTCCCATCTATTTGCGCAGTCATATTCTTAAGGTCATGCATATTGGTTCCATCTGTTGTAAGATAGGACTCATTTGCAGCCTTAATCTCATCTTCCGACATAAGAGTGCCGTTAACATTATTTTGTTTATCTGTCCAATAAGTTGGATCAGACATCTCCTGCGTTACATCCGGCATGTAAATTGCCGAATCCTTTGATAAATTAACCGTATTAGTAGGCGACGCTATCAATCCGGCCGGCGCAGAAACCACTAATAAAGCACCTATCAAAATCGTAAATAATCTTTTTTTCATCATAATCTCCCCTCATAACTTTGGTTTAAAAAAATACTTCGCTTCCTATCTGTGTCCCTGAAATTCCAGCTGCATCAGCCGATTCCTTGGATCTGAAAAACAAAAATTTGTTCTGCGAGCCATCGGATAACACCTTACTAACTGCCTTCTTGCAGCTAGCATATCCATCATTTTTCTTATGTGAAAGATAATACGCAAATGTTCCGCTGGCCACCGGCGAAAACTGTCCTTTCTGATAAATCACCCCTGAAATTGAATTGGGAAACTTTGAGCTTTTTACTCTGTTTATTACAACTGAGGCCACCGCTACCTGGCATGCATATGTTGAACCTCTGGCCTCGCAATATACTATAGTCTCAAGCAGTTCCCTATCGCTAGCTGATGCGGATACTCTAGCCCCTGATTCTATCTCTTCTTCATCCTTTGATATTTCACTTTGCTTGGATGCTTCTTCCTTTGCAAGCTTATCCTCAAGCTCTTGCTCGTATTCTTTCATGCTTGCAAGCTGCGCTTCAATATCTGATTGTTTATCATTAGCATCGCTAAGATCACTTTGTGTATCATTTAGAGCGCTTTTAGTTTGTTCTATAAGTGATGCAACCTGTGTTTGTTTTTCCTCGTACTCCTCTTTTAGCGCTTTAAGGCTCGCATTTTTATCTTCTAACGCATCCTCTTGCTCAGCAAGCTGTTCTTTCTTATCGGATAATTCTTCCAGCGCAGTTTTGTATTCATCCATTTTGTCTCTGTCATACGAGTTAATTTCACTTATATATTCAAGCTTATTTAAAAAATCCGCAAACCCGTCTGCTGATAGAAGCACCGCCAAAAATGAATTGGATTCATTTTCATATATGAATCTTATTCTGCTTGCCATATCATCTTTTTTCTCTTGAAGAGTATTTTCCATATCTATAATGTCGCTTTTAGTCTGCTCAATATTCTTCTGAGTTTTTTCTATCTGCTTTTCATTTTCGCTAATGTCTGCCAATACAGCATCCGAACTTTCAATAAGCGACTGCAGCTTAGAGTTGTATGATGATATACGCCCCTGCAAAGTATTTTGTTCTTCCTCTAATGAGTCAATCTCGGACTCATTTTCTTTTTGCTGCTCTTCTAGTGAATTAATCTTATCTTTGGTTTCAGATAAATCATCCGATGTTGCAGCGTATGACATAAGTGGAGCAAATAAGAGCATAATAACAAGGCTCACAGATGTGATACGAGCACGCATCCTGAAATGTTTTTTCATAAATAAAATCCTCACAGTTAATCATCTATCCGTATGTTGCAATCTTACTATCTTTGTATTTATTTTTTATTGCTATCGCCCTTAGTGATTTAAGTTCGCTTTTGGTAAGGGTTAATGCCTTTTTATATATATTACTTCTTGTAGATGCACAGGATGGACGTATGCCATCTATAGTATAATAGATTTTAGCAGCATCATCCGATGTCTTTATTACCACTTTGTACTCGCCGCTTGATTTCTTTACTGCCTTTATCAAAGGAGCATCTACACTTTGAGACAAAACTTTTGCTTTCCCTGCATGAGCAATAGTTGATCCGCTGTCAAACGAGCACTTTGGCGCATTTTTCCACGCCGGCTCTTCTTTATGGTATTTTACCCCTAATGCATCATCATGATCATATACATAATCACTTCTTACATAATAATAATATCCATATCCCGAGTCATCCCATGTGGCGTCTATATTATACCATGCATCATTTATCCTGACTTTATTCCACGCATGATAATCGGATGTAACCGTAAGGCAGTCTATCCCCGCACCATTGCAAAGCATCTGAAGTGCCTGGGAATATCCCGAGCACACCGAGATGTTCTTGCAAAATACGCTATAAACACTTTGAGTATAATGTTTTTGCTCAATGTCGGAACGCTCGCTACTCGAAGCCGCATCAAATTCATAATCATACTCAATTTTGTTAACTATCTTATTATGGAAATATTTAACTCTTCTTTCGTCGGTTGTATATTTGCTTTTTGCGTTGCTAATCCATTTCGTTACTTTGTTTTTTATTTTTGTAGCAGCTTTATATCTGGTTGATCCGTTTTCAAAATTGTCATATACAACAAAAGCTATCATCCACATCTTCTTTGTGCCGACAGTTACAGATTCGCAAAAATAGGAAGACGTCAAAAAGAAAAACTGCGGATTGGAATATCTAAACATCAGTTCAAATTTGTTTACTTCACTCTTAGTCATAAGACTTTTGTCACAATATACAACAGGTGTTACCGGATACCCTGATATGGATGTTGCATCCTTTTTAGTGGTCAGCAGCTTGTTACACGCATCCATCATATCTCGATATACAGCCCTTTTCTTGGCTCCGAGCTTGTTATAGAAATAATTGGTCGAATATTTATCCCACGAAGTTGTGTATTTAACTGAAGCCTTTGCCGCAGACAGATATGTTTTATTTGTATAATTGTCTGCAACGTCATCTTCAATATCAATCTGTGTCATTTTTATAAAAGATGCATCTTTATATGTATCCTGCGTATCAGCCATGCATACATAAGATGCACTGCCCATAAGCATTGACAGGCTTGTAATAACAGCTAATATTTTCTTCAGCATAATCCTCTCTCCAAACATATGATGTTAATAATAATATCATAATATTAATTGTCTATGTTATAATAGTTCTCAAATTTCATTTAAAAAAAGGAGTAAAAACACAATGTGGATTGCCAACGGCTGGAGAGACTATGAAGTTCTCGATTGTTCAAATAAAGAAAAGCTTGAAAGATGGGGCCGATATATATTACTTCGTCCGGATCCTCAGGTAATCTGGAAATCAGAGAAAAACGACCCACGCTGGAATAAGCTTAACGCCCGTTATCACAGAAGTAAATCGGGTGGCGGTAGTTGGGAGTTTTTCGATCTCCCCGAGGAATGGTCAATAAAATACAAAGATCTTACTTTCAGGCTAAAGCCTTTTAGCTTTAAACATACCGGAATATTTCCCGAACAAGCTGCTAACTGGGATTGGTGTGCAGATAAAATAAAATCCTGCCCGCGCCAAATCAAGGTGTTAAATTTGTTCGCATACACAGGAGGCGCTACGCTTTCCGCCGCCCGTGCCGGCGCCGCCGTAACGCATGTTGATGCCTCAAAAGGCATGGTTGGCTGGGGCAAGGAAAATGCTCAGCTTTCCGGTCTATCAGACAAACCTATCCGCTGGCTTGTTGATGATTGCATCAAATTTGTAGAACGGGAAATCCGAAGAGGCAATCATTATGATGCTATTATTATGGATCCTCCTTCTTACGGTCGCGGTCCTAAAGGAGAAACCTGGAAAATTGAAGACAACCTATATCCTCTTGTGCAAAAATGCACAAAACTGCTATCAGATGATCCGATTTTCTTCTTGATCAATTCATATACTACAGGGCTTGCTCCCGGAGTGCTTCACTATATCCTCTCAGATAATATGAAATCATATGACGGGCGCGTAAGCTGTGATGAATTAGGTCTGAAAGTATCTTCAACAGGTCTGACTCTTCCCTGCGGCGCTTGCGGAAGATGGGAGAAATGCTAAAAGAAGACTTCTCTTAGGGTATTACCCTAAGAAAAGTCTTCTTTTTATCCTACAAAATATCCGCCGCTTTCATATATGTCCTGTTCTTTGGCACTTTCAGGAATCAGATTATTTTCAAGCAGATATGCCTTTTGGTCATCAAAAGCATATAGCTTGTAAATGATAACCCTCATCTTTTCGCCCACCTTTACAGGACGTCTTTGAAGCGAGCGATGTGTAGTAAGTACAACACCTGCCACTTCTACTTTAAGCTCCAGCGAATTTCCTCTGAATAATATATCCGTAATAACGCCTTCCTCAGAGAAAGGAATAATGTTTTTGAACTTTTCGTTGTCGCTTTTAAACACCTCAACAAACTCAGGTCTTACAACCGCTCCCTTGTAGTTGCCCTTGTCAAATCCCTGAAGCTTGTAATAATCCTCAAGTATTGTAGACTGTCCAATAAACTCTGCTACAAATGGAGTCTGCGGCTCTCTGTAGATCTGTGTAGGTGAGCCTATTTGCTCTACACGTCCCTTGTTGGTTACCACTATGCTATCCGCAACTTCTACAGCCTCATCCTGATCATGCGTAACAAATATGGATGTAATTCCAACTTTATATATCATCTCTCTAAGCCAACTTCTGAGTTCTTGACGAACTTTGGCATCTATTGCGGCAAACGGCTCATCAAGAAGTAAAAGATTCGGAGACGGAGCAAGTGCTCTGGCAAATGCTACTCTTTGACGCTGTCCGCCCGAGAGCTGATTGGGATAACGTTTTTCCAATCCTTCAAGTGATGTAAGCTTAAGAAGCTCATTAACTCTTTCTTTTATATATTTCTTATCAGCTTTTTTAAGCTGAAGTCCGAATGCTATATTTTGATATACTGTCATATATCTAAAGAGAGCATAGCTTTGAAACACAAATCCTATCCCTCTGTCTGCAGGAGCAACATCATTTACCCTTTTGCCATCAATAAATATGTCTCCCGATGTCGGCGTTTCAAGTCCTGCTATCATTCTAAGTATTGTCGTCTTGCCGCTTCCCGAAGGTCCAAGCAGTGCCACAAGACTTCCCTTTTCTATGGAAATATTAACATCTTTTGATGCTTCAAAATCTCCGTATTTTTTATTTATATTCTTAAGTTCAACGTACATCGTCTGCCTCCTTTAACTCTTCTTTTTTGCTCTGTACTCAAATATATTTCTCAGTATCAAAACAACAACCGCAATTATAACGAGTATCGAAGATACTGCAAATGCCTCTGTAATAGAATCAGCTGATCCTGCCAAGTATAGAGCATCAATTTCAAGCGGAAGCGTAAATGTCTCACCTCTGGTCTTCGAAAGTGCGTTTACTGCGCCAAACTCACCAAGTGCTCTGGCTGCGCACAATATCATTCCGTAAATGAGCGCCCATTTCATCTGGGGAAATGTAATCTTTCTAAATATTGTAAATCCCTTTGCCCCCATAAGCGCCGCTGCCTCTTCTTCATCTGTTCCCTGTGAATTAAGCACGGGAATAATTTCTCTTGAGACAAACGGAAATGTAACAAATATCGTAGCAAGTACCACTCCTGGAATTGCAAAAACTATCTGAATATCTGTGCCAAGCGCATTGTTTATAGCATCAACTATTCCGCTTGCCCATCCAAGTCTTCCGAAAGTCATGATAAATGCAAGACCTGCTATAACCGGAGATATTGAAAAAGGTATATCTATAAGTGTTGCCAAAAACTGCTTACCCTTAAACGAGAACTTAGTAAGAAGCCATGATGCTACAATTCCAAATACCGTATTAACAATAAGCGCAATTATTGTTGCTATTATTGTGACCTTAAGCGCAGATAATACATAGTCTGTGCTTACAGCTTCCAAATAAAATGCCAATCCTTTTTTAAGTGAATTAACAATTACCGCAACAAGCGGAAATACCAGCATAAGTGCTATAAATGCAATCGAAATGATAATAAGTACAATACCCGCAGGAGGTATTTTCTTTTTGTTATTTTTTATATCACTGTTCATTTAATCCCTCCTATAAATCATTGGTACGACGCGACTGTCTCATCTGCACTATGTTGATAAAAAGCAGAAGTAAAAAAGAAATTATCAAAAGCACCAGCGCAATACAGGTCGCTCCCTCATAATCTATATAATTAAGCTTTTGCATAATTACATATGAAACCACCTGCGTGTGATCCTTAACGCTGTTTCCCGAAATATATATAACACTTCCGTATTCGCCAAGCCCCCTTGCAAACGCAAGGCCAAATCCGGTTAAAATTGCCGGCCTGAGTTCTGATAATATAACCCTAAAAAATGTTACTCTCTTGTTCGCTCCTAATATATACGCAGCCTCTTCGTATTGTTTGTCAAACTTTTCAAGCACAGGCTGTATAGCTCTTACTACAAACGGTATTCCTATAAACACGAGAGCAACTATTATTCCAAGGTGTGTATATGATACTTCTATACCTATTTTCCCAAGCAGGCCCCCCAACACTCCGGTTGATGAATACATCTTTGATAATGTAATACCGGCTACAGCTGTAGGAAGGGCAAACGGAAGCTCTATAAGACCATCAATTAATCTCTTTAACGGAAAATCATATCTTACCAAAACCCAAGCAAGTATCACTCCGAATACACAATTTATCGCAGCTGCTATAAGTGCTGATACAATACTTGTTCTGAAAGCATAAAGCACCGCGCTTTGGGTTACGGTCTCAAAAAATTCTGCCGGGCTCATCTTAAAAGCATACACAAAAACCGATGCTAACGGTATTAATATAAACACCGAAAGCATCGCTATTGTAACGCCCATTGTAAGCGAAAAACCGGGGATAGTCCGCCCACCTTTTGTCTTTCGTCGTTTTATTGTTTTTGCATTACTTTCGTTCATAATAAAGTATTACTCCTATTAAGCATTTAACCCAGTCGAAGATCTGCGACAAAGGTCAAGACTCGCTCGCGAGTCTTGCGCGCCGGATTCGGGTCTGCTTCAGCAGACAAATTCCTGTCCGAATTCGTGCGCATCAAAAGCGGAGCGTTTAACTTAAGTCGGAGCTTGCGACGGAATGCTTAGCATTCCTAGTCCTTTAGGGTACCCCGACTGAGTTAAGTTTGTCATACCCCCACCTACGCTAACGCTTAGAGGTGGGGGATTTCTCCGACTGAGTTAAATGCTTACTTGCTCTTCTCGCAAGTCTGATTTCCTACTGTGCATGAAGTCTTGCAAGCTGACTGGCAAGATGTCTGACATTCGCCGCATCCGCCCTTTTTAACTGTGTTCTGAAGATTCTTAGTCTGCAATGTCTTAACATGTTTCATAATTATCAACCTCTTTCGCATTTATTCAATCTGTCGCAATCAATATGCTGCTTTAATAACTGTTTAGTAAAACACAGATCTGCAATCTGCCTTGCTATCTGTTCATAAACACAAAAAACTCTGTGTTAATGCGGACACTTTT
>CAJOPM010000026.1 GCA_905236225.1 uncultured Eubacterium sp. | reverse complement strand
TCTGCAACTGCGCCTCCTCTTGAATATCCCATAGCCCAGATTTTATTTGCCGTAACATTTTTCTCGTTAAGGTATGTATCGAGATATCCGGCTACAGTTTTAGCTGCTTCTGCAAATCCTTCGGCATCGCCCGATGATCCTATATTAAGATTTGACGCCCATCCGGCGCTCTCATCATATACTCCTATAACAACTGCTACAAGCTCATTACCGTCAATATTCTTATGAGCAAATGTTGCGCTTATATTTTCGCCCTTCTCCATTCCATATGATGTGATGTCCTCAAAATCAGTCTGCTCTAAAACATCCTTTGTATAAGCATTTCCGCTTTCATCAAATGTAGTTATTGCAAGCACATCCGACATTGTGCGAAGATGTGAATTCTTAGCTGTAGCCGACTCTTTGAAATAATCATCGGAATAATAGAATATTCCTGTCGCAGCTTCCTGAAATTTGGTGTAATACATACCGGAAATTATATTGTAATATCCGTCATTATTTGCAACATCAGCATCATCGCTTTCTTCAAGCAAATCCATTTCCTGCTCATCTACGCTTTTTTCTTCTTGCTCACTGCTTTCTTCAGATACATCCTCATTTGCCGCCGCATCATCACTTACCACTTCTTCTGTATCTGACTGCGCACCCTCTGTCTGTGTATCTGCCACTTCTTTAACATCCGCGCCATATGCGGGCATACACATCATAACCATTGATGCGGCTAATATAACCGACAGTCTTTTAAAATTTTTCTTCCTCATAAATACTCCTCCTTACATGCATATTCTACTTTTCTGCACATATAATATCAAAAGAAATTAACAAAACCGTTACACTTTCTGCTAATAGTCACCTTTTTATAGTTTTTTTCTAAATCAGATGTCACTTATCTCCGACGGGATGTTCTTTTAGCCAGGTTATTATATCTTCGCTTTCATACAGCGGCTTACCATCTGTAAACAAGCAGGGCACCTGCTCTTTGCCGCCAATTTCCAAAAGCGTCTTTTTATTATCATCACTTTTATGTATATCACAAAATTCTACATCCATGCGCCCGCTTTCTTTAATATAATTAATTACCTTTCTGCAAAATGGGCAAGTTTCAAACATATATAGTTGTAATTTCATAACATTCTCCTTTGTTTGTGTGATCATCTGTTTATTTCTCCCAGTTTCGGGTGCTTTCTACTGCTTTGTGCCACCTTTTTATTTTATCGTTTCGCTCGGCATCTGAAATCTGTGGCTCAAAAATTGCATCGACATCTGCATTTTCTATAAGCTCATTCATGTTCTTCCAGTATCCCACTGCAAGTCCTGCCATATATGCCGCGCCTGCTGCCGTTGTCTCGATGCAGGCGTTTCTTTGAACATCAGTGCCTAAAATATCAGCCTGCATCTGCATAAGAAGATTGTTCTTAGCCGCGCCGCCGTCTACTTTCAGTCCGCTAAGCTCTATATCGGCATCATTTAACATAGCTTCAAGGACATCATATGTCTGAAATGCCAGTGACTCAAGCGTAGCGCGAGTGATATGGTATTTATTTACCCCTCTTGAAAGTCCTACTATTGCGCCCCTTGCATAAGGATCCCAATACGGCGCTCCAAGTCCGGTAAATGCCGGTACCACATAGCAGCCGCAGGTATCAGATACTTTATTTGCGTAATACTCAGAGTCGTCTGCCGAATCCAGGATATCAAGTTCATCCCTAAGCCACTGAATTGCGCTGCCGGCGACAAATATTGACCCTTCAAGCGCATAGAAAACTTCATCTCCTATGCCCCATGCAATCGTCGTAAGCAGTCCATGCTTTGAATGCACCGGTTTTGTACCTGTATTCATTAGCAAGAAACATCCTGTTCCGTATGTATTCTTGGTCTGTCCTTCTTTAAAACAAGTCTGTCCGAAAAGCGCCGACTGCTGATCTCCCAATGCACCTGCTATCGGTATCTCTCCATCAAACAGTTCTTTGGCCGTATTTGCATATACGCAGCTTGAAGGCATTACTTTAGGCAGCATTTCTTTGGGGATTTCAAGCCTTTTTAATATTTCATCGTCCCACTTAAGTTCATTAATATTAAACAGCATGGTTCTTGACGCGTTAGAGTAATCCGTAACGTGACAAGCTCCGCCCGTAAGCTTCCATATAAGCCATGTCTCTATAGTGCCAAATAACAGCTTGCCTTCATTTGCCTTCGACATAGCTTGCGGCACATTTTCCAAAATCCACTTAATCTTTGTTGCACTAAAATATGGATCTAATATAAGCCCGGTTTTGTCTTTAATGATATCTGTCAGACCGCTTTTTTCAAGCTGCTCGCAATACTTTGCAGTCCTTCGATCCTGCCATACAATTGCCCTATGTACAGGTTCACCTGTTTCTTTGTCCCATACTATTGTGGTCTCTCTTTGGTTGGTTATGCCTATTGCAGCTATGTCTTTTGCCGTGGCATTTATCTTAGCCATCGCCTGTGTTGCTACCATATACTGCGTATGCCATATTTCCATAGCATCATGTTCGACCCATCCTGACTGTGGAAAATACTGGCTGAACTCCTTTTGCGCAAGCGATACTACTTCTCCCTTTTTGTTAAATAAAATGCATCTGCTAGATGTAGTCCCTGCATCTAATGCCATAATATACTTTGCCATACACCCCTCCGTAGGTTCTTTGCCGAATCGCTTATAGTATTTAAGTCTCGCTCGCGAGACTT
The DNA here is from genome assembly GCA_905236225.1 of uncultured Eubacterium sp. Taxonomy (GTDB): domain Bacteria; phylum Bacillota; class Clostridia; order Lachnospirales; family Lachnospiraceae; genus Eubacterium_C. The sequence continues at coordinate 6,793 of CAJOPM010000026.1, read as the reverse complement.
GGCGCCCCTAAAAGTCAAACTTATAATCAAGCCCTAATGCATCTCTTACTTCAATAATATCTTTTTGCACCGATTTGCTAAGCGGCACGCCTTTATCCTTTCTATCAAGCCATACCAGATATTCCTTTTCTCCGGCTGTATATATCCTATCATGCTTAGGATCTTTCTTGGATGCGCGCAGCGCACGCAGTATATCTCCTGCAGTCTTTTTAAAATTCTGCCTTCCGTTAAACGCATCCGGATCGACCACAAAGAAGAAATGCCCAAGATGATACATCCTCGGATTTCCTTCTTCATCTACGCCGGTAAGCGCTTTCATAAACTGTCCGCCTGATAATGCTGCCGATAATATTTCTACGACCGTTGCATATCCATATCCTTTGTAGCCGGCGAGCTCATCTCCTATGCCTCCAAGCGGAGCTAAAGCCGCCCTGCCATCTACGAGCGCCTTTAATATCTCGCTGCTGTCGGTCATCGCTTCCCCGTCTCTTGAGACTACGGTTCCTGCAGGCGTTTTCCTTCCCTCTCTTGCATAATATTCTATTCTGCCCCGCTGAACTATTGATGTTGCGCAGTCTATGCAAAACGGAAATTCTTCATCCGTCGGCAAAGAAAACGTAAGCGGATTGGTTCCAAGCATATTTTCTACGCCGTATGTCGGCGCTATAGATGGCCTGGCATTGGTGCCGGTGATTGCGACAAGTCCCTCTTTTGCCGCCATATCGGTCCAATATCCCGCTATTCCGTAGTGCGTGGAATTTCTGATTGCTCCGCCTGCCATGCCGTATTTTTTTGCTTTTTCAATCAGCACTTCCATCATCTTATGACTTGCAACCATCCCCATGCCGTCATGCGCATCCATCACCACGCTCGTCGGGGTTTCTTTTACTATTTCTATATCGGTTACGGGAAGCAGCGTCCCCTTTATAATTCTATCTATATATATAGGCTTAAAACGATTACATCCATGACTTTCTATGCCTCTTCTGTCAGACTCTAAGAGTACATCCGCACATATTTCGGCATCTTCTTTGGGAACATTGTATCCCATAAACGCATCTATCAAAAATGAGTTCATTACCTCCCACGAAACATATATACGATCATCCATAATCATTCCTCCTTCTGTTTTATTTTAGTATATCACATGTAATTTGGACCTTAAAATTTTCCATTTTGTTCTAAGTGATCTAAAAACCACGAGACCGCAATATTATCTGTTTCCATATTCCAAGCTATTCCTATCGTACTGCCAATCGTCTGGTGATTAATCGGTAAGCAGCTAAGCGCCGCCGGCGCAAACAATCTGGTCTTATATGGAAGTATTGCAATCCCCAGTCCCGCCTGCGTGGCAAACAATACATCATCCATACTGTCGTAATATTTGATAAAATGCGGCGTAAAATCAAGTTCACGCGTAATCTTTAAAATCTGCCTGTTCATATAAGTCGCCGTTTGCGGGCTCATCATAAGAAAGGGCTCGCTTGCAATCTTTTCAAAATCTATGCTCGCCCCTTTCAAACAAGGGTGATCGTTTCTTACCACAAAACAAAATGTATCCGTAAACAGCTTTCTGTAAGTAAGCTGTCTTTGTTTGGCAAGATCATCGGATATCGATATATAAATATCTGCAGAAGGGCTCTTAATTTCCTCTGCTATCTCGTGAGCCGTCATGCTGTGAAGCTCGATTGAGACCTGCGGATACTGAGTATGAAACTGCATAATTAAATCCGGCAAAAAAGCTTTGGTAGGGCTCGCTAGATATATTATCCTAAGCTCAAGGCTCTCATGTGTATCTGCCAAAAATACTCTCTCTCTGGCATTTTCGGCAAGGCTTAGTATTCGCTTGGCATCCTCTAGAAATAGTTCTCCGCTTTTGGTAAGCGTAACGCTTCTTGTACTTCTGTTAAATAATTTCGTCCCAAGATCACGTTCAAGCTCAGATATTTGCCTGCTTATTGCCGGCTGTGTCATATAGTGATCCTTTGCCGCTTCTGTAAAATTCAAATATTTCGCTACCGATATAAAATATTTTAGTTTAACTTCATCCATGTGACGCCTCCATTTATAACTAACTTTATCACAATACGCCCCTATGTGCCACTCAAAACGTCGCTATTAATAACAAAACTGCATAAATAGCCAAAATAATCGGAATTTAACAGCCATCAGAAAGCATGCTAAACTATAAATGTCAAAAACATAACACACACTATTCAAAGGAGAGATTCAGATGAAATTTGAGCATTTATTAAGCCCTATGAAAGTTGGTAACGTAACCTACAAAAACCGCATTGTCAGCGCGCCTATGGCTTTTGGTCTTATTGTACAAAATCCCGACGCAAGAGATTTTACTTACCGCAAACTTGAGAGCGGAGCAGCCGGCGGCAATGCCTGCGTTATCGTAGGCGAGACCGATGTCAATTTTGTAGATGCGGTTCGAATTCCGGGATTTAGGCCTTTTGACTTTGCAAAACCCGAAGAAGATATGGAGACTTTTAATGCCGTATCCGAATATGCAAAACGTATTAAAAGCCATGGTGCCATAGCCCTGGCCGAGCTCGTTCACTGCGGCAAGGAAAAAGTTCCCTATCGCCCCGAAGAAGAATCTATAGGGCCTGTAGAATGTGTCAATTCAGCAGGTGTACATGTGCGTGCTATGAATAAAGACGATATGGATCGTATTGCAAATGATTTCGCCGTGGCAGCTACCTATATGCAAAAATGCGGTTTTGACGGAATTCTTATACACGGTGGTCATGGCTTTTTGTTTACGCAATTTTTAAGCCCTCTTATGAATACAAGAACCGACGAATACGGCGGCTCGCTTGAGAACCGTGCAAAATTCCCAATTCAGATAATAAAAGCCATAAGGCAGGCAGTAGGAGACACCTTCCTTATAGAGCTTCGAATCGATGGCACAGATCATCAGCCAAACGGCATCACTCCTGATGAGACCGGTCAGTTCGTACAGTGGGTTGAGGATTATATTACCTCAGTTCATGTTACCTGCGGTATATATGAAGAATCAGTCAAATCCGCAACCGAAAGTTCTATGTTCCATGAACACGGTTTGAATATAGAACCTGCTTCTATCGTAAAGAAATATACCAAACTTCCGGTCGGAGCCGTTGGCGGAATTAATTCTCCCGAGCAATGCGATAAGGCCATCGCAGACGGCAAGATTGATTTTGCCATTCTCGGTCGTCAAATGCTTGCCGATCCGCAGTTTGCAAATAAATGCAAAGTGGGCGATGCTGATTGTATCCGCAGATGTCTGCGCTGCTATATGTGCTTCCCCGGATCTCCGGAAGAAGGATATGACGACCTTCCGTTTGGAAGCGAGGAACTCGCACTTTATGTAGGCCACTGCAGAATTAATCCTCTTGCGCATTTACCGTTTGACCCGGACACACTTCCGGATCCTGTTAAGAGCGACAAAGTGCTTATTGTTGGCGGCGGCGCAGCGGGAATGCAGGCAGCCATTACCGCCTGTGAGAGAGGGCATAAGGTTACTCTGTGCGAAAAGGGCGATAAACTTGGCGGCCTGCTGTATTTTACGGACACTGACATTGACAAGCCCGATCTTAGAAATTTCAAAAATGTATTGATTAAAGAGGTTAACAAAAGAGACATTGATGTTCGTCTTAACACTGAGGTGACTGCTGATTTTATCAAAGACTTTGGGGCAGATGTTGTTATGATTGCAACCGGTTCTCTTCCGTCATGTCCGCCGATTCCGGGTATTGAGAACGCTCATCAGGCTATGGAAGTGTATGATGATTCATTTAAATGCGGAAAGAAAGTAGTAATGATAGGCGGCGGTCTGGTAGGCTGTGAAACCGGATTATATCTTCAGAAAACCGGGCATGAAGTAACCGTAGTGGAAATGCTTGATAGAATTGCAAACGAGTCATACGGCATGTACCGCGAGGCTCTTGTTCTTGAAATGGAAAAATTCGGAATGAAATCTATGGCTAAAACCAAATGCCTTAAAATCGAGGCAGACGGAGTCAGCGTTGAAAATGAAGATGGCGAGCAAAAACTTACAGCCGATACAGTGTTATTTGCCCTTGGTATGAAGAGCGTACCTTATGACGAACTAAAGGCTGCAGCAGGCGATGCCAAGGTATTTATCATAGGCGATGCCATAAAGCCCGGACAAGTTGATCAGTGCACAAGATCCGGTTATCTTGCTGCAGTTGATATAGAACATCCCGATGATTTTCCGACTCACGAGTACAGAGGAATCATCGAAGGATAGTGAAATGAGAAACAATGAACGTACCGGGATTTTGTTGCGGACTTAAAAACGGAGAATAAATGGCCGTGATATGCCTCCTATGAAGCATATAGGGGGCATATCATATTGTTATGGCTATTCTAGATCACTTTCATATCTATCAGCTTATCATATATTGCCTCTGCCAATATCCTGTGTCCTTTATCGTCCAAGTGTTCATCATCTTTTGAGTTAGCGCTGACATAGTCGGATGCTGCCAGATGAGCAGTTCCCTTTTCTTTAGCCAGCTTCTTATAAACGTCTTTCAGTTTGCGGCTAGTAATAACAGATTCTTTATCAAACTCAGGGTCTTTATCCTCTCTATATACATCTTCTCCCAAATGTATCGGTGATATCAGCAAAACATTATGCGGCTCTAAATACTTAAGCACCTCATCTAAGCATTTGCCAACTCCCTTCGCTATATCTTCAGGTGTATGCTTATAAACACTCTTACAATCGTTTGTCCCAAGCATTATAATGGCAGCATCTAACGGATAATGACTCTCCAGTAATGCAGGCAGAATGGCTAAAGCTGATCTTCCATATCTTAATGCATCTTCAAATGCGCTTGTCCTGCCGCACAATCCCTCTTCAATTACGTGAACATTATTACATTTTTCTTGTAGTATCCCTGTCCATCTCTTATCCCACGGATAGCGCTCTTTTTCTTTAGATCCGGGTATCAGGCCCCATGTATTTGAATCACCAAAAGCCAGTATAGATTTAATCATTGTAATTCCTCGTATTCCTATAGTTTTTGTCGGTAAACCCTATTATACATCAAAAACAAATGGAATCCAAAAAATCGTATATCATTTTAGGTAAATAGCTACAAAGAAGCTATAAGCGCAATAAGACCGGATAGACAATAATCTATCCGATCTTTATTTTTTTCACTATCTTGATTGTGATATACTTTGATGTAGGAGGTAAGTATCTATGATTTTATTTGTTAATGCATGCGTAAGAAATAATTCAAGAACCAAGAGGATAGCCGAAAGCCTTTTAAATAAATTAAAAGATTCTATCGAGGAAGTCAGGCTTGATAATGCAGATTTTCCCAATACTGATCAAGCTTTTTTGGATTGGCGGGATAAATGCATATCATCAGGCGACTTCTCTGACTCCTATTTTGATTATGCAAAGCAATTTGCGCGCGCAGACACCATCGTTATAGCTGCTCCTTTATGGGATCTTTCATTTCCCGCAGTTTTAAAGCAATACATAGAACATATTAATATCTTAGGAATCACTTTTGAATATACCCCTATGGGTGTTCCCATCGGAAAATGCAATGCCAAAAAACTATATTATATAACTACCGCCGGTGGCGATTATGTGCCGGATGAATTCGGTTTTGGCTACATAAAGGCGCTGGCTTTAAATTTCTATGGAATAGAGGATGCCAAGCTTATTAAGGCAACCGGACTCGATATCATAGGCAATGATCCCGATGCAATCATTAAGGAATGTATCGAAAACATTGTTGTAGGCTAGCTCTTTATATCATATACAAATACTTCGTGTATTTCTTCACTGTAGCCCTCATAAAAACCTGTCGGCATACCGTTAACAATTTTTGCGCCTCTGTTGTACAGTAACAGAAACTGCCCCTTCTCTTCGTCAAATGTCAGGCCTTCAATTTCGCCCTGCTTTGTCACATCATCAAACGTCTTTTCCAAACTGATGCGGCCGGTTTTTTCATCCTTAGCAACATCTATCCTATACATATGATCCGGCGCATCCTCATTGGCATCTCCGTCGTCACAGGTAACATACAGGCTGTCATCATAATAAGCCACGCCCTGGATCCACTTAATGTCAGAATCCATTTTCAGTTTCCCCTTATAATCACCGCTGCCCAGGTCATACATATACAGATAGCTGCTCGATTCATCATCTATCCACGAGGACATATAAACGGTGTCAGAATCCGGATCTACTGCGATTCCGCTGCACTCGAGCTGCCCCGTATCATCACGAAAAGGAAAGACTCTTTTTAGTTTCAGAGTATATGCATCATAGACTGCGACCTGTATATTTTTCCCTTCTCCGTCATCAAAGTATTCAACGCCCAAATAAAGTTCATTGTTATATACATCAATATCACCGATATGATTAACTTCGAGCGAATATCCTTCAAATGGATTTGCATTCTGCAAAACAAGATTCCAATCGCTGTCATATTTTTCCAAAGTCCCGGATCCGCTTACCCAATAATTTCCATCTTGCGTACATACTCCTTGCCTGCCTCCGACCGCATGAACTTGCGACAGTTCATAGTTTAGTGTCTCTTTTTGCCCGTCGGTGCAGCCGCCCAGAAGAACAGTCGCTAAAAGCCCTATCGTTATCACTAATTTTATTCGCATTATCTCTCCATTTCTATGCTAAGCAATCTTAATATTGTAAAGTAGATTATAAAAGAAAAACTTTATTATTTCCACAAGGCTAAATTACGTCGAGGGAAACGATAGGCTCATTCCTTTGCCAAAAGCTTAAGTCCTGCTA
>CAJOPM010000025.1 GCA_905236225.1 uncultured Eubacterium sp. | reverse complement strand
GGTGATGTAAGCACCCGTCCTCCGCTTAGGAGACGATCTCTTTATCACTTATGAGATACTTTAAACGTTCCCGAGGTGATTCGAACACCCGACCTACCGCTTAGGAGGCGGTCGCTCTATCCAGCTGAGCTACGGAAACATATACAGCTTATATGCTGTAATCATAATTAATTCTTCCCTGCATCCAGATACTACCCTTAAATCTTCTGCCTACTGCAGGTTCACCAAGGAGATTATCCTTAGCTATACAAACATCAAAAATCAAGTCATTGCAATCCACTGTAAGAATATAGACCTCATTTTGCGTAACCTTATTGTTTTCTAAGCGAAAATCCAGAATCTGAGCTATTATGGCATATTGATCAGATTCAATTCCATAAGGCATAAATGATGTATCAACTATTGATAAGACATCCTCTGTAACAACGCGTCTTGAAAGCATAGCATACATATCCATATCTTCTAATGTAAGATTTTCAATTGCATCCTCATCGCCTTCTCTTGCAGCTGCAATTAAAGATGATCTTTGCTTGGTATATTCTTTATGATTGTTAACCTGAACAGGAGTTTTGTTTACAGGGAGTATTATCTTACCATCAATAGACAGCGCAGATAAAGTAACATTCATATCTCCCTTAAATGCATGACCTATATATTTAACATTAAGGTATTCTGTGATATTCTGCAAGTAGAAAATAATAGTAATTCCTACTTTAACATCATCGCATATTCCGGCATATGATTCTTTGTCGGAATGCTTTTTGACATCAACCTTTTCATCGGTAGTAACACCGCTTCCGATAAAATAAGGATAGTAATACTCGATACGGAATTTATCATCTTGGATATATTCACCGCATACCGCAATTCCAAAACCTTTGCCAAAACTCTTAATAAATTCTACAAGCTTCGTATTCTCAGAGCAAATAGCATTTGATGTTCTATCTGCATTATTAATAACATCCTCTATTATTTTGTCTAATTCGTCTTTATCAATATTTCCGAAGCCTATTGCCTTAAGATAATTATGCAATGTCGCACCCTCCGACAGTAGTTTTATAAACAAAAATCATTTAAGGGATTTCTTATTACTAAATAAGAATACCGACTAATACTATAGATATGCATTGTTTATGTTGTAAACTCGTAACTTTGATTATATCACGAATAATATTATTTGCAATCTATTATTTCAAATAATTTGGTAACGACGGTTTTATCAAATCCTCCCCCAATATAATCCAGAATTGAATTTCTAATATTATTAGATTCCTTGCGAACCGTTTCCATGCCTGTAAGTCCGCAAACATAAGCATCAACGGCTTGTATTATACGGCATTTGATATCCTGGTCTCTCTGTCTTAAGGGGTATCCGCTACCATCTATTCTCTCGTGATGTGATAAAATCATCTTGAGTGTATCTTCATTTAGCCATGACACTTTGCTTAATGCAGTATATCCATAAATTGTATGCTTTTTAAATTCAAAGACCTGCGCCGGTGTCATTTCATCAAAATCAATACCGATAAATGGTGTTGTAATATATCTTAATCCGATATCATGAAGTAGCGATGCCATTACTAAATCTTTCATGTCACTTTCGGTTAAATTAATTGCCTGAGATAATTTGCCGCAAAGATATGCAACCTGGACACTATGAGAATATAGTGAAAGTTCTTCATTAAGTATGGCAAGATCAAATTCATTTGCGTTAAGATTGCCTATGACATCATCACAGACTTTCTGAATTGGTTTTAAATTGCTTTCTTCATTATATATATATTGTTCTATAATATTCTTAAGATCAGCTATCTGATTTCTTGCCGAAATAAGAAACTCTGTTACATTGAAGTTATCATCTTCAATGTAAACAGAGTCGATACTTAATTGTTCTAAAAGAGGTATATATACTTCCTTAAGTATCGTACCTTCTTTAATAAGAAGATCTCCGTCAGTATATATTACATCTCTGCTGAGTTTGCTACCATCCGTTATCTGCTTTACAGGAATTTTTTTCATAAAACCCCTCCAATTTATTTGTTAATCCTGCTCCTTTGGCTGTGGCATTTCACCCTTTGCAATAGCCAGCGCCATCTCTTCTTCCTTTGATAGCACAATGTATGAATTGCCGTCTACTATTTCTTTTATATAGGTGTAGCAACCTTCTCTTGTATGCATTGCATTTAACAGTACTCCATCATTCATCTGGTTAAGAAGTGCAAGAGCAAAACTGAGTTTGCCTCCCATCTCATTAAATGCATCATATTTTATCATACCTGATTTTTGGAAAGTGAATTGCATTTTTTCGTTAATAAGCTTAATGTTATCTCTATTATCCTTTGTAGTCTCAAATACACTATCGAGCTTTTTAAATTTATCCGCCAATTCGTCTTCTAATGATTTTACATCTTTGCCTGACATAAATGTTTTATATGCTTTTTTCAATTTTGACGTTTTTGCTGCATTTACAATCATTACTATAATAAGTACAACAACCAATGCTGCAAGTACTAATAACATAAAGTCTGCGCTAATATCTATTCCCAGCAACTGACCTAAATTAATGTTCAAAATATCCATTGACTTAACCTTCCTTTATACCCTATTTTGTAAATACGTCGAGCAGTCTTTCAAGCTCTTGACTTGAATAATACTCTATCTCTATTTTTCCTTTTTGATTATCTTTAGGTACAATAGAGACTTTTGTGCCTAAGGCTGCTTTCATTTTTTCAGCTATATTTTGATAGACAAGTTCTAGTTGTCTGTTATCCTGTTTCTTCTTAGTTGACTCACTTTTATCCTGCTGCATAGATTTAACCATTTTTTCGGTTCCTCTTACGCTAATGCTTTCATTAACAATTTTCTTTGCAGCGTCAAATTGTTTGTCATTTTCTAATGCAAGCAGCGCTCTTGCATGTCCGGTGGTAATTTCTTCATTAATTACCATTTGCTGGACTTTTTCATCGAGCTTAAGTAGTCTCATAGAATTTGTGACTGCCGCCCTACTCTTTGAAACCCTCTTTGCAACTTCTTCCTGTTTCAAGTTAAATTCATTTAACAGTCTCTTGTAAGCTTGGGCTTCTTCTATAGGATTTAAGTCTTCTCTTTGTATATTCTCAATAAGTGATATCTCTACTATTTCCTGCTCAGTGTAATGCTTTATGATTACCGGCACCTCTTTAAGCTCTGCCATTTTTGCAGCGCGCCATCTTCTTTCACCGGCAATTATTTCATAATAATCCTCTCTGTCTTGAACAATAAGCGGTTCTAAAATTCCATGCTCGCCTATCGACTTTGATAATTCTTCGAGTTTTTCTTCATCAAATTTGTGCCTAGGCTGATTTCTGTTAGGTTCAACCTTATTTATATTTACATAAGTTACACCCTTATTTTCTTCTTTAGTCTTTACGCTCTTAGACGGTGCAATCAGAGTATCTATTCCTTTACCTAAACCTGATTTTCTTGCTGCCATTTAACCCTCCTCGTTTCCTATGAGTTCTTTTGCCAAATCTCGATATGCAGATGCTCCGGCTGATTTTGAATCATATGCATTAATAGGTTGTCCAAAACTCGGTGCTTCCGCAAGCTTTACATTTCGAGGTATAACCGCGTTAAATATTCTAATGTCTAAGTTATTTTTTACATTTTCAACTACATCATTTGAAAGATTTGTTCTTCCATCATACATTGTAAATACGATGCCTTCTATCTCAAGCTCCGGCTTTAGTCTCTCTTGAATAAGGTTGATGGTATGAACCAATTGAGATAAACCTTCCAATGCATAAAATTCACACTGTACCGGTACTAAAATACTGTCAGCTGTTATCATTGCATTTACTGTAAGCATACTAAGTGATGGAGGACAATCTATAATTATGTAATCAAAATCATCCTTTACATAATCAATTTCATTCTTTAAAATGTATTCTCTTTCTTTGGCATCTGCAAGTTCTATTTCTGCTCCGGCCAAATTTACATTAGAAGGAAGTAATTGCAGATTATCATGTTCTGTCTTTATCATACATTCCTTTACTGTACTTTCTCCTAACATCAAACTATATACGGTATCTTCCTGCTCGTTCTTATTTACTCCGAGTCCGGAAGTTGTATTTCCCTGAGGATCTAAGTCTATAACCAGTACTTTCTTGCCCTGTTCTGCTATGCAAGATGATAGGTTAATAGCGGTAGTAGTTTTACCTACTCCACCTTTCTGATTAGCAATCGCTATTATCTTACCCAAGTTGATCTTCCTTTCATGTTATACATTCTAATTATGTCTTGTGTGACACTTTCCTCATACTTCTTTTTTAGCTACGTCTCCCATTCTATCACAATATTTTCATTTTGTACCTATAAATGTAGACTATATTTTTCATTATTATCGGTTTCACGTGAAACATTTTTGTTATTTCTAATATATGGTATTTGATAATTATTGATAATCCAAAATATTGGGTTTTTAAAAAATGTTTCACGTGAAACTAATTTTTCAAATTAATTGATTTCAAGTCTCGCTCGCGAGACTTGGCGCGAGATTTGCGTCAGCGGAGCTGACATATTTCATATGCAAATCTCTGCGCATCAAAAGCG
>CAJOPM010000024.1 GCA_905236225.1 uncultured Eubacterium sp. | reverse complement strand
TTTGCGTCAGCTTTAGCTGACATATTTCATATGCAAATCTTAAGCGCATCAAAAGCGGAGCGTTTATCTCAGTCGGATAAGACCCCTACCTACGCTACGCTTAGAGGAAGGGGTCTTATCCGACTGAGATAAAAAGGACAGGTAAAAAACCTGTCCTTTTGTTATGCCTTAATCAATGCATCCGCAAGCTCCTCAAGTTCTTTTATATTAGCATCTGTCATAGCCGAGCGAATCGTTACCATCTGATCTAATACTGTAATATTTTTCATGCCCTCAAGGCGCTCTCTTATTTGTCTCCCGGCTGTAGGAGCCCATGTTCCGTTCTCAACAATTGCAGCTGTTCTATTTTGGAATCCTTTTGCCCCAAGATGTGTAAGGTAATCTGCCATTGGCAGGAATATTCCACCATCATATGTACAACACATAAGCACTATTCTGTCATATCTAAATCCATCTTCTACCGCCTCGGCGATATCTTCCGATCCCAGATTAGCAAGCTCGACAATCTTCTCTCCTTTGCTTTCTAATATCTCCTTTAGTTTAAGCGCCGCCTCATAAGTATGTCCATGAATCGACGCGCATGCAATATATACGCCTTTATCTTCCGCCTTATAACTGCTCCAGGTATCATACAAATCAATGTAATGATTAAGATTCTGCGTTAATATAGGTCCATGCAGGGGCGCAATTATTTCTATATCAAGCTTGGCTGCAGCCTTAAGTACATTCTGAACCTGGGCGCCGTATTTGCCGCAGATGTTAAAATAATATCTTCTAGCCTCACAGTCCCACTCCTCGTCAGCTTCTCTTATGCCAAATTTGCCAAATGCATCAGCAGAAAACAAAACCTTATCCTTCGAATCATATGTAAGTATAACCTCAGGCCAGTGAACCATGGGCGCTGTTATAAATGTAAGCTCTCTGCTGCCAAGTGACAGCGTATCACAGTTTTTTACAATATGAAATTCATCTGTATGCAGAGATTTAAAAAACTGTCCCATAAAAGTCTTTGCTTTATCACTACATACAATTGTCGTACCAGGATATTTTTTTAGGAACTCCTCTATACTGCCCGAATGATCAGGCTCCATATGCTGAACAACCAAATAATCCGGCTTCTTGTTGCCCAGTGCCGTTTCTAAATTGCCTAGCCACTCATCTTTTTTAGAAAAATCCACGGTATCCATTACCGCTATTTTATCGTCGCTAACCAAGTAAGAGTTATATGCCATGCCCCTCTCAAGCATATACTGGTTTTCAAAAAGCTCTAAATTCGGATCATCTACTCCTATGTAAGTAATTGCGTCTGTAATATTCAATGTCTCTCCTCCTGTTTGTAAATTGTTAATTGCTATTTTGGCTATATTTGTCTTCAAACTCTTCAAACGGAATGGGCTTGGAGAACAGGTATCCTTGCAGAGTATCTACCTGATAATTTTTAAGGATTTCTTTCATGATATCATCTTCAATTCCCTCAACGCATACATCCGAGCCAAAGATTGATGCAATATTGACAAATCCTTCTACAAGCTTTTGCTCTTTTGTGTCATTTGCTATATTCCTTACAAAAGCTCTGTCTATCTTAATAGTATCAAAACGTAATTCTTTTAAAATCTCAGCCGATGAAAATCCGGTGCCAAAATCATCTAATGCAAGCCGGATATCATTTGCATGCAATTCATCAAAAATATTCTGCAAGCGCTCAATCTCAACCATTCTGCACCGTTCGGTAACTTCTAAGCAAAGATTTTGCGACGGGAACTCTTCATCTCTTATTGCATCTAATACTACCTGTACGAAATCATCCTGTTCTAACTGTGAATACGAAAGATTGATATTAAGGACAAAGTCCGGATGATTTTGCAGGATTTTCTTTCCCTGCTTCATACCCTGCCTTAAAATCCATTCTCCAAGGCGCGGAAAAATTGCATCGTTTTCAAGCACCGGCACGAACATATCGGGAAATACCAGACCATATTTGTCACTGCGCCATCTGATAAGAGCCTCCGCACCATGCAGCTTCTCAGTATGCGCATCCATAATAGGCTGATAAAAAAGTTCAAACCCTTTACATCTATCATTAACACAGTTTCTGACATCATTAAGAATCTCTAATCGCAAGCTGTCTTCATCGCTTATTTTATTCTTAAAGACTGCCAGCTTGCCCTGCTTTTTATATTTGGATATTTCATATGCATAATTAAGGCAAGCCATAACCGTCTTAGCATTAATATTAAATGTATCAAGATTAAGCGCACCACCTACTCCAGCAGCATTAATGCGCACATTATCAATAACCGCTCCAAATCTTATGGATTTTTTGAAGGCACTTTCAAATTCATTCATATCGATATTCTTTGATATAATCCCAAACTTAGGTCCGTCCAGTCTATATATATATCCTCGGTTACCGATGAATTTGTAAAGATCTCTGGCCACTCTCTGCAAAATTTTATTGCCAAAATCATAACCGTATACATCGTTAATTTCAGAGAAATGTCCAATACCTACCATAAGGATGGAAACGGGCTTTTCATTTAATAAAACCGTCTTGATATGATCTATGAATCTATAATGATTAGAAAGCCCTGTTAATGAATCAACGCTGCTCATAATCTCATGATTTCTAATAACACCGCCAAAATACATTGGCTCGCCCTTCAGATTGTTGATTACGACCCCCTTACAGCTGCACATAACATATTTTTTATCCTTACCGCATGCGCGGTACTGCATATCATGTGACGTTTCTTCGCCAGTGAATAATTTTTCTATACTGCTTTGGTAGCTATCTCTGTCATCCGGATGAATATGCTCTAACCATATATCTCCGGCTCCGCTCATATACTCTCCGGGCAGGTCAAATCTTTCTACCGCTTTTTCAGACCACCTCGATACGTCATACTCCATATCGCACAGATAAACAAAGGCATCTTCAGCAGTAATACTAAATGCTTTAAATAAAGAATCAAGAATATATTTACTCTTTTGTGGCATGTTAATCTCTTGCATAATCTATCCTCGCTTCTACCAAAACAGACATTATCAGTCTG
>CAJOPM010000023.1 GCA_905236225.1 uncultured Eubacterium sp. | reverse complement strand
CCCCGACTGAGTATAGTTTGTCATAACCCCCACCTACGCTAACGCTTAGAGGTGGGGGATTTCTTCGACTGAGTTAAAAATTGTTTTACCATATCTTCCATTTTATCTACATCGCACTGTGTATTATGACGAACCGGCGCATTCCTGATTTCTTCAATTCCTGAAGGTATCTTAACCTTGCCAAGCTTTGATAATTCGTCTACAAGCTCAAAATCATCTGTTGATTCAAACTCAGGAGCTATAGCGCGCATAACATTATTAGAAAATTTGAATGGACTTGCTGTTGAAGCTATTATCGTCTTAGTATCATCAGATGTATCATTTTTGTACTTTCTGTAGACGCATGATGCTACTGCCGTATGAGTATCAATGACATATCCAGTTTTGTCATATAGCTTCTTGATTTCTTCTGCAGTCTCTTCCTCTGTAGCAAAATTACCATAGAAATCTGATAGTTGTTTTCTCATTTCATCCGTAATATGATACTCTCCTGTTTTTGAAAGAGATTCCATAAACTCAGAATTTAAAGCAGCATCATTACCACATATTCTGTAAATAAGTCTTTCTAAATTGCTGGAGATCAGAATATCCATAGACGGAGATGATGTCAATATAAACTCTCTGTTTCTATCATATGTTCCATTTGAAAAGAAATCAAAAAGTACTTTATTTTCATTTGAGGCACATATAAGCTTATTTACCGGAAGGCCTATATTCATCGCATAATAAGCGGCAAGAATATTTCCGAAATTACCGGTGGGAACTACAATATTAATCTTCTCATCATTTTTTATATCACCGGTTTTTATCAGCCTTGTGTACGCATATATATAATAAACAATCTGAGGAACTAATCTTCCGATATTAATTGAATTTGCAGATGAGAACTGGAATCCTGCATCCTCTAATTCTTTTTGAAGCTTCTTATCGGAAAACATTTGCTTAACGCCGGTTTGCGCCTGATCAAAATTACCATGTATACCTACAACAAAGGTATTTTCGCCTTGCTGCGTAACCATTTGTTTTTCCTGAATAGCACTAACACCATCCTTTGGATAAAAAACAACTATTTTAGTGCCGTCAACATCAGCAAATCCTGCAAGGGCAGCTTTACCCGTATCCCCTGAAGTTGCAGTCAATATAACAATTTCATTTGAAACGTTATTTTTCTTAGCTGATGTAGTAAGTAAATACGGCAATATAGATAACGCCATATCCTTGAATGCTGCAGTCTTACCATGGAATAGCTCCAAATAATATGCACCGTCAGCGTTTTTTAGTGGTGCTATATCCTTTACATCAAATTTATCATCATATGCGCACTCTATACAATGAACCAATTCATCTTTCGTAAAATCGGTGAGAAACAGTTTCATTACTTCATAAGCCACTTCTTGATAAGACAACTTGGAGAGCTCATCTAAAGTAACATCAAGTTTGGGAAGACTATCAGGTACAAAAAGTCCTCCGTCTTGTGCCAAACCTTTAAGTATAGCCTGTGAAGCTGTTACTTTTATATCACAGCTTCTAGTGCTCGAATACATTAAATCCATATTTTTAATTCCTCTCTTATATGTTAAACTAAATATAGTTACAAAAATAAAGGAGGGGCTATATGTCACCCGGAGTATATTCTGCTAAAAAGAAAAACGGTAAAATATATTTCAGAAGTAATATCACATATCACTCTAAACATATATCATTAGGGAGTTTCCTAAGTGAGCAGGCTGCTTCTGATGCCTACAAAGAAGCCAACCTCCTTTTATACGATAATACTATAAGTCTAAATCAGGCTTTTGCAAAATGCAACACTCTAAATTACGAAAAGATAGTTGTCTTGATTAATTTTAGAGATAATCATATTTATCTGTCTAATCCTATTATTCTTCAAAAAAATTATTTTGTTTATTATTTAAGTCCTACCGAAGAATACAAATTTGACATTGACGATTTGTTTTATTATACAACTCACAAAATCCTAAGGCGCGGAAATAGCCTATATGTTAATGACTACGGCATGCAATATAGAATATTGGATAAATACGGCATTCATTCTCACAGTGTGCCAGGACGCGACTATGAATTTGTAAATGGAGATCCAACAGATCTTAGATACTCTAATATTCGCGTCATAAATCCATATTATGGTGTAATTAATTCAGGAGATGAAATAAATCCTATATATAATGCCAAAATTCATATTAACGGCAATATTAGTCTCGGTACCTATGATAGCGCTGAACTTGCCGCCATTGCATATAACAAAGCATGCGATATAGCAAAAGACTGCGGTTTTATCAAGGATTATCCGCAAAACTTTATTTCTTCTATCAGTCCTCAAAAATATGCCGATATATATACAAGCATTAATCTTCCCAAAAACTTCCTTAACTATGTTAAATATAAGGATTTCAAATAGAGATTATTTACTATTATTTATGTAATTAATAAGCCCTTCGGACGAAATAATTTTTTGCATAAACTCAGGAAAAGCCTGCCCCTTATATGTAGTATTTTTTGTCTTGTCAGTTATAATTCCTGTATCAAAATCAATTTCTACTATATCTCCTGCCTCTATATCTTCAGCTGCCTGTGGGCATTCTATAATCGGCAAACCTATATTTATCGAATTTCTATAAAAGATTCTTGCAAAAGTATCTGCAATAACACAACTTATGCCTGATGATTTAATAGAAAGCGGCGCATGCTCTCTTGATGAACCGCACCCAAAGTTCTTTCGAGCGACTATTATATCACCCTTATTAACTTTACTTGCAAATTCTTTGTCAATATCCTCCATACAATGACTTGCAAGTTCTTTAGGGTCAGATGAATTAAGATATCTGGCCGGTATAATAACATCTGTATCTACATTTTCTCCGTATTTAAAAACTCTACCTTCTGCTTTCATATACTTAAAGATCTCCTTATATTTTATAGTCCCTCTATCTCATCAGGTCCACTAATCTTACCGGTAATTGCACTTGCTGCCGCTACAGCCGGACTTGCGAGATACACCTCAGAATTAACATGCCCCATACGTCCAACAAAATTACGGTTAGTCGTAGATACACATCTCTCACCTTCTGCTAAAACGCCCATATACCCTCCAAGACATGGACCGCATGTCGGCGTACTAACTACGGCTCCGGCCTCTATAAATGTTTTAAGATAACCTTTTTGCATAGCTTCAAGATATATAGTCTGTGTAGCAGGTATAATAATACATCTTAAGTTCTTCTTAACTTTTCTGCCCTCTAAAATCTTTGCAGCCGTCATCAAATCTTCAATATGACCGTTAGTACATGAGCCAATAACAACCTGGTCGATATCTATATCTCCCACTTCATCTATTGTTCTTGTGTTCTCCGGCAAATGCGGGAATGATACTGTAGATTTAAGCGATGATAAATCTATAGTATACTCCTCATCATAACAGGCATCTTCATCAGCCTCATAATTCTTATACTCTCTTTTTGTATGTGCTTTAAGATAATCTATTGTAATATCATCAACAGGGAATATACCGTTCTTACCACCTGCTTCAATAGCCATATTTGAAATAGTGAATCTATCATCCATAGAAAGATATTTAATACCCTCACCTACAAATTCCATTGAACGGTAAAGGGCTCCATCAACCCCAATCATTCCAATTATATGTAATATGACATCTTTACCGCAAATCCACTTATTAGGCTTTCCTACCAGGTTAAACTTAATTGCAGAAGGAACCTTAAACCAAGCTTTGCCTGTAGCCATTCCAGCCGCCATATCTGTACTGCCGACACCTGTAGAAAAGGCACCAAGCGCACCATAAGTACATGTATGTGAATCTGCACCGATTATTGCATCACCTGCAACGGTAAGTCCTTGCTCAGGAAGAAGCGCATGCTCAATACCCATCTGTCCGACATCAAAATAATTGGTAATGTCATGCTTAAGCGCAAATTCTCTGACACATTTACAATGTTCTGCAGATTTAATGTCTTTGTTCGGAATGAAATGATCCATAACCAACGCTATCTTGTCACGATCAAACACTCCTTCTGTCTTCATTTTCTTAATCTCGTTAATGGCAACCGGAGTAGTAATGTCGTTACCCAGCACAAGATCAAGATCAGCCTCAATAAGTTGTCCCGCTTTGACACTGTCAAGATGTGCATGTGCGGCTAAAATCTTTTGAGTCATTGTCATTCCCATAAATATAATCCTCCACTTACAAAATATTTTGAACATTAAGGCCTGCTTATATGTAAGCAGGCCTTAATACTTAAAGATAATAAATCAAGTTATACTCTTGAAAGATATTCTCCGGTTCTTGTATCAATCTTGATAACATCGCCCTGTTCAACGAACAATGGTACGTTAACCGATGCACCGGTCTCAACAACAGCAGGCTTGGTTGCGCCCTGTGCAGTATCACCCTTGAATCCGGGCTCAGTATCTGTAATTGCAAGTTCTACGAATAAAGGTGCTTCAACAGCAAAAACATTGCCATTATGTGAGCACACCTTAACCATCTCGTTTTCCTTAACAAATGTAAGGCTGTCACCTATAGTATCCTGATCTAAAGCTGTCTGATCATATGTCTCAGTATCCATAAAATAATATAGACCGCCATCAGAATACAAATACTGCATTTCTTTTCTGTCAATATGCGCCTGCGGACATTTCTCTGTAGGACGGAAAGTCTTCTCAACTATTCCTCCATTAATGATGTTCTTAAGCTTTGTTCTTACGAAAGCGGCACCCTTGCCCGGCTTTACGTGTTGGAACTCAATAATCTGATAGATATTACCATCTACTTCAATGGTCATACCATTTCTAAAATCACCTGCTGAAATCATTTAAAATCCTCCTCTATGTATGATGGATGCTCCATCTTCTAATCGAAACTCACTCTTCCCATTCTATAATATTTACTGTATCATTTCAAGCCTTTGTTTTACTAACTTTGGTAAAGCGGCGCTTCGCTTAAATCTAATGCTTTTAAAGCGCACTGCGTTCACTTTTTGAAATAATGTCAATTCTATTCTGATGCCTTCCTTCTAAAAATTCGGCATTCATATATGAATCAAGGATATCTATAGCCATCTGCTCGCCTACTATTCTGGCACCAAAACAAATAATATTTGCATTATTATGTTCTTTGGCAAATCTTGCACTAACCGGTTCAGAACATACAGCCGCTCTAATACCATTTACTTTATTAGCTGCTATAGACATGCCAATGCCGGTACCGCAAATTAGCACTCCGAAATCAACAGTATTAGCTGCAACATCTTTCGCAACCTTTAATGCGAACTCTGGATAATCGCATCTTTCACTCTTGTCGGTTCCATAATTAATAACTTCATGTCCATGATTTTCTAAATACTTTATCATGGCATATTTCATTTCAACTGCCGCATGGTCATTTCCAATAGCTATCTTCATATCTAATACTATATCTCCTTAATAATAAAATTTGCCGATAAACGCACTATGATATGATACTCATTTTCTTTTATTATGTCTAGTTAAAAAATAAAAAAACATTACAATTCTCTCAGGAATCCTTTTAAATATTATCTGTATTTCTTCATGCCAATCAATAGGCTTACACAGACACATTAATAAATCTGCATTTTTAGCTCCTAAAAGATCAGTAAAAATTTGATCCCCCACAAAGAAGGTATTGCTTTTATCTGTCCCCATAATTTTCATGGCATTCTCATATCCTCTGCGGGAGGGCTTACTTGCATTACAAATATAGTATGCCCCGATTTCCTTATTAAAATCACTGACACGCTTTTCTTTGTTATTAGATAATAAACAACACTTATAGCCAATATTTGTAAGCTTTAAAAACAGCTCTTTTGCTTTATCATCAGCAGGTGCGCCATGAGGCACCAAAGTATTATCTATATCAAAAATAATACCTCTATAACCTTTGTCATATTTAGTTTTATAGTCAATAGCATACGCAGATGAGTAATACTCATCAGGAAATAATCTTATCTTCATATATTTTCAATTTGCCAATCAATAGGTTCTATTCCATTAGACTCCAAAAAATTATTAGCCTTACTAAAGTGCTTACATCCAAAAAATCCTCGATAAGCCGAAAGTGGGCTAGGATGCGGGGCTTCTAAAACGAGATGTTTTTTATTATTAAGCATAGAAGCTTTTTTTCTGGCCGGTGTCCCCCACAAAAAATACACAATCGGCCTGTCTTGTTGATTTAGTGCTCCAATTATTGCATCAGTAAATTGTTCCCATCCCTTATCTCTGTGCGAATTAGCCATATGAGCTCTGACTGTAAGTACAGTATTTAACAAAAGCACTCCTTGATCTGCCCATTTCTTAAGATATCCGTTATTTGGTATATAACACCCCAAATCGTCATTAAGTTCTTTATAAATATTAACAAGTGAAGGCGGTATATCTTTTTGCGATGGCAACACAGAAAAACTAAGCCCATGAGCCTGATTAACATTATGATAAGGATCTTGCCCCAAAAGCAGAACCTTAACATCTTTTAGCGGTGTAAAATGAAATGCATTAAAAATATCATCCGCCGGAGGATAAATTGTTTCATGCTGATATTCCGATTTCACAAACATATATAGCTTTTTATAGTAATCTTTTTCAAGTTCAGGCTTTATAACACCAAGCCAATCATTATTTATCATCGACATAATCAAGCCTCAATCCTTACGCTGATTCCCTGCGATTTAAGATACTCTTTCAGCTCTCTGATCGTCATTTCTTTATAATGGAACAAAGAAGCAGCCAATGCTGCATCTGCCTTACCATCAGTAAGAGCTTCTTTAAAATGTTCCATTCTACCTGCACCCCCGGAAGCTATAACAGGTACAGATACTGCCTCTGAAACCTTTTTTGTAAGCTCTATGTCATAGCCGTCTTTGGTTCCATCGCAGTCCATACTTGTAAGAAGTATTTCGCCGGCGCCAAGCATGCATACCTTTTTTGCCCATTCTATAGCATCTATACCGGTATCTATTCGGCCTCCGTGTTTATAAATATTCCATCCGTTATTATCGCTTCTTCTTTTTGCATCTATTGCAACAACTACGCACTGACTTCCAAATTTGTCCGCTGCCTGTTTAATTAGATCCGGATTATCAATTGCGGCAGAATTAACAGATACTTTATCAGCTCCGGCTCTTAATATATCTCTAAAATCATCTGTTGTACGTATGCCTCCGCCTACTGTAAAAGGAATAAATACCGTTTGAGCTACCTTTTCTACCATATCAACCACTGTGGCTCTGTGATCGCTTGATGCTGTAATATCTAGAAATACAAGCTCGTCAGCGCCCGCTTCATCATAAGCCTTGCCAATTTCCACAGGATCTCCCGCATCTTGAAGATTAACAAAGTTAACTCCTTTTACAACGCGCCCGTTATTAACATCCAGACATGGAATAATTCGTTTGGTAAACATAATTTTCCTCCATTATAGGTTAGCAAAATTCTTTAATATCTTCAGTCCGACTTTTCCGCTTTTTTCAGGATGAAACTGACAAGCAAATATATTATTTGATTCGACTGAAGCATCGATACTGCAATTATAATACGTTTTTGCCTTTACTATATTCTTATCTTCTGCCTCTAAGTAATATGAATGAACAAAATATACATACGGTTCACTCGGTAAATCTTTAAATAAACGTCCGCTTGTATCGATTTGCAAACTGTTCCAACCGATATGCGGTATTTTCATATCATCTTTATCAGGGATTCTTTTTACTTTACCTTTTAGAATTCCAAGGCCGGCTACATTTGGACTTTCTTCACTTTCTTCAAATAACAACTGCAATCCCAAGCAAATCCCTAATATTGGTTTGTTAAGCGCAACAGCTTTTTTTATGACCTCACATAATTCGTATTTTTCAAGATGATCCATAGCGTCCTTAAACGCTCCAACTCCGGGCAATATCACCTTATCTGCATTTAATATCTCTTTTTCGTCTCTTGTTAATACAGATTTTTCTCCCAAAAAATCAAGAGCTTTTTCAACGCTTCTAATATTACCGGAATCATAGTCAATTATTGCAATCATAAATAATGTCTCCTCGAATGATATATTTTAGATACATTAAATGTACCTTGCTAACTTAAAGTAAAGCGGTCATTAGGAATCCGTTTCCTTTTTCCTCATAAACGCAGAAACACTTCGCGTTCCGCCTCAGAAGTGGCCTTTCCCCCTCAGAAGACCAGTAAGCTTAAAGTAATTTTGACAGTTTTTCATAAAAAGGCCCGATGATAATGCATCTTTACATCGGGCTTTTTATTATAACTCATTCATTGTCTGCTAAACCAAGCTCTTCTACAATTCTATATACCTCGTCGGTATAATCCTGCCTCTTTTTAATCGAATATATTTCTTCAGCCTGCTCTTTTGTAAGTCTATAGGTATCAAGCAATCTTTCTTCAATTTCTTTTTCAATTTCACTATATTCGCTGCCTAAACCTAATGACTCAGCTTCATCACAGTATTCATCATATCTCTTAACACCTTTTAGTAGAGCATCAAGACCTAACTCATACATATCATTGTTAGCAAACAAATAGAAATTATCTCTTTCTTTTACGATAAACGCCATAAGCTCTATCTTTCTATACAGCTCGCTTTGTTCCTCGTCTTCTTCATCAATTGCAAATCCTCTGATATCTTCGTATGCCTGAATATAATTCTTATTCTTAAAATCCTCTGTAGCCGTAGATATTATATTAATATTTCCGGTCAACGTTGTAAATATATATATTAAGGCAAATATTGATAATGCAAGAATAATACTTGCAATAAGCGGACCAATTGGAACCGGTGGGAGCTTCTCGCGCGGTTTTTTCTCTTTTTTGGGCTTCTTTTCTTTTGGCTTTTTTTCTTTTTTGGGTTTAGCCGCTTTTTTAGCTTTCTTTTCTTTTTCTTTTTGTTCTTTCTTCTCTTTTTTCTCGCGTTTTTTCTTTTCTTTTGGGTCTTCTTCTTGTGCCGCATCCTCGCCTTCTAATTGCTTTAAAAGTTCAAGGTTTTCATCTGAGACCTCCCCATCTTGGCCTATAGGAGTATCTGAGGATTCATCCTCATCTTCATCATCGTCTTCTCCAAACAACAGCGTTTTTAGTCGTTCAAAGAAGCTTCCCTTAGCCTCTTTATCTTTTTTCTT